>NZ_JAGJEF010000032.1:0-49456 GCF_018100875.1 Pseudoalteromonas sp. MMG012 | reverse complement strand
CTTGAATGTCTCATCAATAAAGGGATGCCTAAGCCTTGTTCACCCACTTCGTCTTCCTGAACTTGGTTCAGGATCCGCACACATCAGTTCCAATATACACATGGACCCTGACCTACGTCAGGGCGACGAAGAAGCGTTGAACTTGTGTGAAACGAATGAGTGTCGAACTTGTTTGCGACGAATGGGTGTTGATCTTGAGCCGAGTTAGAGGGAATAAACACATTGACACGCTGCTTCCACTTAACTTCCATTAAGTGCGCTAAAGTCACAAAACAATAAAAAGGCCCATCCATGAGCCTACATACTATAGGAAAAGTAATGCGCTTACTCTCATAATGAGTGTTGCTACGTTACAGCCGCCACTGTAGTAATAAATTATGGAACAATCATGAAGAACACGATGTTTATCGTAAAAACAGTATCCAAAACCAACTAAATATTTTCGATATGTTTCCAAGTTCATGCATTAATACAAGTAATTTACATTTACACATCAACGAATTTTCCAAGATGTTTGAAAAAAAAATCTTTAAAAGTTAGAAAAACATATGGTTAGCTGTACTTAAAACAAGCAAAAAGCAATTTCATGATAATTAACAGTACAAAAAACAGCACAATAGGTTAACAAATAAACACACAATTAAAATAATTGATTATTTTTGTTTACAACTCATCATCATTAATTTAGCATGTGTCCCACATTAAGGGCATATTTCTCTAGGCACTTAGTGAACTTCAATGAGTAGAGTTTTAGTCAACAAGGACGTTGGCTGGTTTTTATCTTCCTTAGCACACTTTAAAGGGTGTAGTTATGTTTGGCAGGCCTATGGCCTGCCTTTTTTTTACCCAGTTCACCTAAAGAAAGCCGTTAACTGGCTCACCAACAATCATGTAGAGTTTACCCTTCTTAGATATTTTTAAGGTAAACTGAGCTAAATCTCTGCATGGTCCTCAATAATGACGCTTCGCAAGCCTTATTCTGTTTTAGTCATGATCTACAATACAAACAACGAATTTTTATTGATCCGTCGTACCGACGACCCTACTTTTTGGCAATCTGTAACTGGAGGAATTGATGAACATGAAACACCAACACAAACTGCGTATAGAGAGCTCAAAGAAGAAACAGGCATTGATGCGCTAAAACTCGGAATAGATATTTATAACCATAATAAAACAAATAATTACGAAATAAGACAGTGCTGGAGACATCGCTATATTAGCAATGCCACAATAAATACAGAGTACGTATTTAGCATCTGTGTGCCCATAGCAACCCCTATTGTACTCGATCCAAACGAACATACCGCTTATCAATGGTTGCCACAATCAAACGCCGCTGAACTGGCTTGGTCCGACAGTAACAAACAAGAAATTTTAGCGATTACGTTTAACCCTAAAAACTAAATAATCCTTGTTTTCATAAATAAATTACGTTATCAATATAAGCTCTATACCGATATAAAGGACTGAACGATGAAATTATCTTTAAATAAAAAAAATATAAAAACACTCACAAACGATAAGACACTATTACCACAAGAAGCAACCATGCTGATTGCCGGCGCAGGTAAACATTCGGGTCCAACTTTATGTACTGCAATTGGCTTAAATGCCGTTAACTCTCGCCCGTCTAACTGTACAGCTAATACACATAACTAAAAACTCATAGGGCATTTATACTGATAATGCCCTATTCTATTTACATGCTCTGCTACCACGACCCAACACACAACTAAAGTTGGCGTTTCAAACTGCCAATGGTAACGTAAACTCTCGGTATTACTCACGTTCAGTCATTCTATAATTTTCAACTGAACATACACTCGATAACATATAAGGGAACATTATGGATCCAGTCTCGCAAATATTTAATCTTCTTTTCAATATAGAAGTTGCACTACTTATTTTTGTCATCATCGTTTTAAAAAGCGGTATAAAATTCGTTCCTCAAAATAAAGCCTGGGTCGTTGAACGATTTGGTAAATATCAATCAACAAAAGAAGCAGGGCTTAACTTTATCGTGCCATTTATTGACCGCATTTCTGCAGATAGAAGTTTAAAAGAACAAGCCGTCGACGTACCTTCTCAATCAGCAATAACCAAAGACAATATTTCTCTTATTGTGGATGGTGTGCTCTACTTTCGCGTATTAGACCCATATAAAGCAACTTACGGGGTAGATGACTACATTTTTGCCGTCACGCAACTTGCGCAAACAACGATGCGTAGTGAGTTAGGTAAAATGGAGTTAGACAAAACATTTGAAGAACGAGATTTACTCAATACCAATATTGTGTCAGCCATTAACTCAGCATCAGAGCCTTGGGGAATTCAGGTACTACGTTATGAAATAAAAGACATTGTCCCACCTCAATCAGTTATGGAAGCAATGGAAGCGCAAATGAAAGCTGAACGTGTCAAACGTGCACAAATATTAGAATCTGAAGGTGATAGACAATCTGCCATCAACGTTGCTGAAGGTAAAAAGCAAGCACAAGTTTTAGCAGCTGAAGCTGATAAAACGGAGCAAATCCTCACCGCTGAAGGTGAAGCTCAAGCTATTATTGCCGTTGCCGATGCACAAGCCGCTGCGTTACGTAAAGTAGGTGAAGCCGCAGATACAGAACAAGGTCAAAAAGCCATACAGCTCGACTTGGCGACCAAAGCCATTGCTGCAAAAGAAGCCATTGCTAAAGAGTCTTCTGTGGTATTGCTACCAGAAAACGGCACTGATGCCAGTTCACTTGTTGCTCAAGGCATGTCGATCATCAATAGCCTTAATAGCAAACAAAAGGGGTAAGTTGTATGAGCTACTTTATTGAGAATACTGCACAAGCATTAGTCATTCTAGGAATTCTGGCTTTGATCATCGAAGTAGCTGTACTGGGTTTTGCCACTTTTGTATTGCTGTTTCTGGGGCTCTCTTTGGTGTTTTCTGGCGGTATGATGTATGCCGGTTTACTCGAACCCAATTGGCTTAATGCCTTGTGGGTTAACGCCATACTGACTTTTGGTTTTGCACTGTTATTGTGGAAACCGCTAAAGCGTATGCAAGAGAATGTTGACAGTAAGCAAGTTAACAGTGATTTTGCTGATATTGAATTCACGTTAGAGCATGAATTAAACCATGAAGCTAACGTACAGCACGCTTATTCAGGTATTCAGTGGCAGCTAAAATCTGAAAACCCCATTTCAAAAGGGACTGCGGTGCGAGTAACTAAAAAAGAAGTGGGTGTATTGTGGGTAGAACCAAAACCTTAATTTAAATGTGCTCATTCCCCGATAAGTAAAAATGCGGCGCGTGTACGAAAAAGGGACGTACATGCTTGCCGCATCTGTTATATAGCACTCGATGCTATGCCACAGCTAACCTTGTGAACAAAAAAACCTACAGTAACTCTTTGTCATGAATAAACTTTACTAACTCAGACGCTATTTGTTGATGTTCGGCTTTTGTTGGATGCCAAATACAGCCACTCAGTTGAGAATTAAAGCTATGAGAATATAGATTCGACTCCCCTTGCTGCTGCAACCGTTTAATGGCTTGTTCTGTAGATGAAATAATCACATCATATGGATAGGCAGGACGTGGCATAAATACAATTGTTCGATCTGGATAACGACTACGCAACGTACCTACAAAGCTCACCATTTCGTCAACCCATGCTTGTTGCACCTGCGTTATATCATCCCATGGTTCATGAGGTTGAGGGTCTGTGCTAAAGTCATTAGTACCCACTTCTACAACAATCAAGTCAGGATATGTACCTTGATAGAGTTTATTCGTGCCGTATACGCCACCCGCTCGGTCATAATAATACGCTAAATCATGGTGAGTTTGGTTGCCGGCCCAATTACGAATAAGGCCCAAACCAGAAAAAGAGACTTGAGTAAAACTGGTATTCAACGCCTGTGATGCCACATAGGGAAATGCTACACGAGCATTACTGGTTTCAACCACTTCACTCCAAGTACATTGGCGTTTATTTGATTCACTGCCAAACCCCGCACTGATTGAATCTCCAATATAGAGAATATGCTTTTGGTTTTGCCACACGCCCTCTAAACGGCCGTCAACATTAAAACTATGAATTGTGGCAAACTCATCATAATTTTCAGTTCTTTTTACCACCTCAACCAACACTTCACTGGCAGTTTCTTGACTAAATAACTCAAAAGACTGTGGTTGACCTGAATAGTCTGTCACTATTTTTTTATGAAAACGACCATTAACCAATATATCAAATTGATCGCCATAACCCGTCAATTCAATGTCGATACTGCGACCTATTAACTTGGTTTTAAAATAACTACCAGGCCAATTAAATTGGACTTGTCCACTGTCATAACTTTTAACAATACGCCCTTCATACTGAACTGCATAATGGGTTGCTTGTAATGACTGAGCTTGTACGGTCGCCGCAATACCCAGCGCTAATAAACTAGAAATTACCTTATACATGTTGTTGTTCCTTTATTGCATTCGGAACTAGTTAACTTAGTTTTCACACGAACAATTCGCAAGCCTTACCAACTTGATTTTTATTGAATTTCAATTATCTGAAACCGACTGTTGATTGCACCCGAACAATACACGTAAAATACAATCATTATTATTTAGATAGGCAATTGTATCGTGTCAGCCCCTATTTTGGTTATTGAAGATGATCCTTTATTAAATCAGCAAGTGTGTGCATTACTCGAAAAACGAGGATTTAACGTAACCTGTGTCCACGATGGAGAACAGGGTTTAACGCACGCATTAGCACATGATTATGAACTCATCATTCTCGATATTAGGCTCCCCTTAATAGAAGGTTATGAAGTACTGTCACAATTACGAAAATGCAAACAAACCCCAGTACTAATTTTATCAGCGTGCGGTGCTGAACAAGATAGAATTAAAGGCCTAAGTATGGGCGCTGACGATTACTTACCTAAACCATTTAACATTGAAGAGTTAATTCTGCGCGTAGAAGCAATTTTGCGTCGCTCGCAACACACCACACAACTGACCAATAGTTATGTCTTTGAAGCAAACGGTTTGTTACTTAATAAACGTCAACTTCAAGCCAAGTTCAACGACGTACAAATTGAAATGACCGCCATACAATTTAAACTCCTTTGGCATCTGGCTGAAAACGCAGGTGAAGCACTGAGCAAACCCTATTTATACCAGCAAGTACTCGAACGTCAGTTCAGCCGCTATGACCGCAGTCTCGATATGCATCTAAGCCGACTAAGAAAAAAGCTCATTGCTGTTGGCATGAGTGCAGAATCTATCACCACGTTACACGGTCGGGGTTACTCTTTTAATGCGTAATCCGTTAAAAACACATTCTTTTTTTACAAAACTGTGTCTGCTCATTATTGCGGGCGCGGTTTCTCTTTTTTGGCTCATCGACGTACTGGCCAGTTACACTGAAATTAAAATGAGTCAACTTGAAATGCGCCATCAAAACACGCTACGACATTACGGTCAGCATGCCGAAAAGCTATATTTGGCTGGTGACTTAGAAACACTGAAACAGTACATAGACACAATTGAGCAAAATGAAAATACATGGGCTGCCGTGGTGCAAAAACAAGTCACGCCCGTGGCAAACAGCACGCTTACTCCCTTATTTAGCGACCATATTTCTCTTGGCCGCGATGTCTCTTGGAAAATACACTTATACTTTAACTACAATCCCATTATGGACGTGCCTTTTGCCGATAAAAAAACACACTTTCTTATTCAACTCCCAGCCCATATGCGACCGGGAGACTATTGGAAGCTCGCATACTTAACCTTGCAGTTTATTTTGCCCATGATCTTTTTAGCCGGATTTTGTATCCTCATATATCGCGCAATTATGGTGCCTTTAAAACAACTAGAACATGCCACGCAAGACTTTGCTGCGGGTAAACTCGGTACACGTATCAGTGATAAAATTTCAACTACCGATAGTGAATTTAAGAAAATAGCCGCAACATTTGATCAAATGGCTGGCTGTATTGAACATACCATCGAATCTCAAAGGCAGTTTATTGCTGATTTCTCCCATGAAATCCGTACCCCCATTGCGAGAGTCGAAACCGCTTTGAATTGTGCGGAGCATGCTATAGAAACACAGAATATGTTAGCCCGAATTCGCAAAGACTGCACTGCCATGCGTACACTCGCCGAAGATACATTGACACTCACTTGGTTAGAAAATGAATCAGCCACAATGCGTCAAGATATTGATCTGGATACTTTTGATTTAATCGACCTCATTGATAGCATTATTGAAGATGTGCAATTTGAAGCACCCCACATAAAATTTTTCACACACTGTGCGAGCAGCTTAAAAATACACAGTAATAGTCGCATTTTGGGCCAAGTTATTGAAAACCTGTTAAGAAACGCCAGCCGCTACGCAAAAAGCCACATCACGGTAACCATGCCCAACCCGCATGAAATACACATTACAGATGATGGGTGCGGCGTTCCAAACGATGCATTAGACGATATATTTAAGCCATTTTATCGCGTAACTTCAGCACAAAAGAGCAATGGTTTTGGGCTTGGGTTAGCACTGTGTAAACGTCACATACACCACCTAGGTGGTCATATTTCGGCTCACAATCAAGATGCAGGCGGCTTAACCATTTCGATATCGCTCAATAAACTGTCACCGTAAATGTAACAGTTGTAAAAGTCCTTTCGGTTCCCTTATAAACAATGAATAATACACGACATTGATAATTATTCGCATTTACAAAATAGGCAATTTCACATGCAGTTCTCTCGCTCTCCTCTTTATATCGCAATGGCAGCTTTATCCACTGCCGCTCTTGTTAGCACCCCAGTACTGGCCGATGAACAGTCAAATAAAATGGAAATCATTGAAGTTCATGGCAAAGTATCTGATGCTGATCAGATCATCGGTCAAGCTCAAATGGCACAACTTCAAGCCAATGATTTAGGCGACATATTTAGAAGCCAAGCCGAAGTTTCAGTGGGTGGTTCAAACCCTATCGCACAAAAGATTTATGTACGTGGTTTAGAAGACACCATGCTAAATGTGTCTATTGACGGTGCTTTGCAAGCGGGTTATTTATTTCACCATCAAGGCCGATTAACTATCGAGCCTGAACTACTTAAGCAAGTAGATATCGTTGCAGGTGCTGGTGATGCGACGTCTGGCTCAGGTGCATTAGGGGGCGCGATCCGCTTTTTAACCAAAGATGCCAGCGACTTACTCTCTGGTGATGAGCAGTTTGGTGGTAATATTAAGCTTGGCTACTATGGCAACAGCGAAGGTTTTAAAGCCAGCCTGACCGCCTATGGTCATATTAATGACAATTGGTCTGGCTTAGTAACTGTGCTAAAACGCGATACTAAAGACATGGAAGATGGCAAAGGCAACACCATTGCTTACACAGCGTCAGAGCAAGAAGTTGGATTCGCAAAAATCACCGGTGAACTGAGCGATACACAAACTATTTCAGCCAGTTATGACATGCGCCAAGACAATGGTACACGTTTGTTGCGTGCGCATTGGCATCCGAGCAGAAAAAACTACGCCCTACCACAAGAAAGTGAGCGTACAACCAGCACAATTAACTATACATACAACCCAAATGATGCGCTGATCAATTTACACCTCAATGTATTTGATACAGAAAACTTCATTACGCACGCTCACCCACTGCATAAAGGGGTTCAAAACACCTATCACGCAGTGTATGACTCAACTGGTTTCGACTTACGTAATACCGCACAGCTGAGCAATACTAAAATTGTTGCAGGGGTTGATTATCGCTCAGATGAGGCAAAGCTGCAAAACATAGGCACCAACGCTGAAACAGAAGGTCTTGAAAAAGGTAAAGTTTTTGGATTATATGTGCAAAACTACATTGATATCACAGCGCAATTTCAAATTAGCACAGGTGTACGTTACGACAATTACGAGCTGGTTGACGATAATGGTGTGACAATGAATTCCAACGGTTTTAGCCCTAACATCAACATGAGCTACGCCATTACCAATGCTTTCTCCCTCAATGCAGGCTTTGCTCAAGCGCTACGCGGTCAAAAAGTAAAAGAACTGTTTATACTTGGTTATTATGACAACGATATCAATTTAAAAGAAGAGCAAGCTAACAACTTCGAAGTTGGTTTTAAATATTTAGGCGATCGCTTAACCGTCACGGGTAATGTGTTTGATTCAACCATTAAAGATGCTGTTTCAACGGTTAAAAATAACGATTCAATTGAGCACACGCTGCTTACCAATGTGGGTGATATAGAAAATAGTGGTTATAGTTTGCAAGCACGTTACCGCTTTGACGATACAAGCATTAATTTAAACTATAACCACAGTAAGCCTAAATGGGAAAACCACGTTAACCCGGCACTCAGTGGCACTGCAATTAGTGACCAAGATTGGTCAATTGGCACTAGCTCTGGTAATACTTTAACTGCTGGTATTAATTACACCGTGTCGGATGATTTAGAGGTGAGCTGGAATAGCCGTTTTGTGCAACGTTTAACCAATTCTGGGGGGAATGTGTGGAGCAACCAAGCTCTCCCTGAAAAAGCAGGCTATGCTGCACATGACTTACAGGCAACTTGGTATGTCATGGGTAGCGAAGAGCTGGTAGTTGAAGCCGCAGTCAAAAATATCTTTGATAAGTTTTACTATGACCACGCGACCTATGCAGCACTTGGCCCAGTTGATTCTGGCTTAGCTGAGCCAGGCAGAGATGCCCGTCTAACACTTGTTTGGAAGTTTTAATATTTCAATTTGAACTAAATAGCAACATTAGTGTCATATTTACCGATGCTACTTGTTGTAACGATAAAAAGCGCAGTGTTTAAACACTGCGCTTTTTTACATTCCTACTAATTATTTCTACTCATAACCTGCGGCTTCTATTTACAGCTATTTAGCTTTTTCCACACGCTCCACTGAGATGAATAGTTGGCTGGGTTTTGATTGCGCGTCCACCACTTTGCTTCATAAATAAAGCCCTCGTGACTGACCTTTTTACCTGCAGTATAAACTGTGGCCGCTCGCCAACTATCAAGCTCACAACCAGTTGGTTTTGCCACCACACTAAATTGATGTGTTTGCGACTGAGAGGCTAACCCAAGGGCATCTGTTGCAATCGCATAGACCTGATATTGCCCATTGCTATCAAGTGTAATATTCGCCCAATATGGACCTTCATGACTCACCACTTCAACCCCATTAACATAGTAAATCACCTGTTTTAAGTCCCCATCTTTGTCAGTTGCACTTACTTGCAGAGGTACAATACTGCCTTGCTCAAACACACTGCCATTACTAGGGGAGAGTAAAGTAACACTGGGTGCAGTTGGCGTTGAGTCAGCCTCTTTAACAACCACAGTCACAGCTGCAATGTCTGATTTAGTCTGTTTATCATCCATCGCTTCAGCGCTTATACGATAAGTACCGACTGCATCAGGTTGCCAATTAAAGCTAAAAGGTGCGGTACTTAACGAGGTCAATAAGGTGCCATTAATACTGACATTAACTTGTTCCACTTGACCATCGGCATCACTTGCCGCCAAACTTACGGCAACATTGTCGCCTATCGTCACAGTACTATTCGTATTTGGGCTTACAAATCGTATACTCGGCGCTTTATTTGGCTGCTCCGAGTTTGAACCACATTCTAACCCTTTCTTCCATACACCCCATGCATTAGCATTGGTCGCAGGACTTTGGTCACTACGACAAAGTCGCTCGGTAATTAGACCGACAGTTTCCCTTGGTAATCACACTAATACAGTCTAGTAGAGCCTGGTCGATTCACCCATTGGTTCTTTAAGGTGATTGAAAAGCGATGGAATTCTTTTTTAAATCCGCCAATGTTGTTACCTGAGGTATTTGAGTTGTCTAATTCAACTTGCATCCTAAGCTTTTTCTGTGCATTCCAATTTGACTTGAAAATAGCAGACGTTGACGTTGGCACGTTGAACGATATTTTTGCCCCCGTTAAATCAATTTCTGAGTGGTTCGTAAAAGCAAAAGTAGGTCTGATCGGATAGTTTTGGTCACCTACTGGGAAGTCTTTTGCAACAAACCTCACATCGACCGCCGTTTCAGGTGGTGTAAACTGCGAGTCCCCTAAGTGCGCTCCATATGCTTTGCCACTTTGATTAAAAGTGTCATACGCCAACGATGTCATCGTCGAGCCCATAAAGTATTCGCCCTTATTGGCATCAAATGCATAGTCACCGGCGAGTTCCCAAAACATCACGCCGCCTAAGTCTTTATCAATAACGTACTCTAACTTTGTCTTCATAGACTCAGTATCTTCTATTGATAAGAACACTTTTTTCTGCGCATTCCACAGCCAAGGGGCAACTGCCACATCATCGTAATGACGTTCATATTTACCCGCCATAACATCATCAGGATCAGACTCTGGCGTCAGGCCATAGGTAGCTAAGTAACTGGGTACTATGCCATTTTCCAAGTTTTTAGCATGCCATAACGGGTTGCTACCAGCGGCCACTTCTTGACCATTTTCAAGGTCGTGCCATAAGTTCTCGATGCCAATCGCGCCGTTACCACATTTGTTTTTGTCGCCAATGCCAGTGCCTTTAGGGCAATCGCTTTGATTTGGCAGCGGTGCACGGCCCCATAAGCCATTCTCCCCACCATTAACACCTTGAAAGCCTCGGGTGTAATAGGGTAAGCCAATATTAATTCGCCCTGACGGTAATGCGCCTCTGAAATAATTCACCGCCCAGTCGGTATTCAAATACCCAATACCCCCAAACTCTTTGGTGCCATATACATTCCACACCTTCAACTCTGAATCTTTACCCGTGTCGAATAGCGGTGCGTTATGCCCCACATGGTCGTTCCATGCGCCGTGTAAGTCGTATGACATAATATTCACGAAGTCTAAGTATTGCGCAGTTTGAAAGGTCTCCATCCCACGTAATAAATAGCCTGATGACGGTGAAGCAATGGTCAACATATAATGCTTGTCATCAGTTTCACCGGCTTTATCAAGGGCTCACGTAATGCTTTCATCAGTACTTGATAAGATTTATTCAGCCCTGCACGACGTTGGTTGCTGATCTCAAAATCTTCAGGGTGGCCTGAATCTTTCATTGACGATGGGTATTCGTAATCTACGTCTAAGCCATCAAAGCCATAGGTCCGTAAAAACTCAACGCTACTGGCAACAAATGCGTTAATACCTGCGTGATTAACGCTGCCATCGCCATTGGTTGTCATGGTGTAAAAACCACCACTGGCAACACGTTTTCCTGTTTCATCAAAGAAGCCACCAGTCTCAGCCCAACCACCGACAGAGATCATGGTTTTTACGTGAGGATATTGCTGCTTGTATTTATTTAGGAGGTTAAAGTGACCCGTATAAGGGAGCGCAGGATCCATCTCAGCACCCGTTACCCCCGGCCAAGTCATATTAGTTGCCGCGTTATTTTCGGCGTTTGGGTTACCAATGCTGATTTCATTTTCGGCATTAACATGAGCAAATGCATAGTTAATGTGGGTGATTTTGTCCCATGGGATATCTTTAACTAGGTAACTCGGTTGATCATTCTTACCCGTTCTCCAGCTCGTAAAGTAACCAATAACACGACGAGGATGATCCACCCCCATTTTTTCGCGACCTTCACTGTCGTAAATATCGCAGTAAGCAGGGGTTACATCAGGCGTTTGATACAAACCGGCAGGACGACAGTTTTCATGGCTACCTGGCTGGTCGCCTTTTTCTTTTACAGTAAATACACGTTGTACCACTTCTGACTCAGCGCCATGTTCATCGATAGCATTTAACGTAAATACCTGACGGCCTGCAGCTTTCGCTTGCCAATCAAACTGATGTGTTCGTTCAGTCGTTTCAACCAGTATCTCGCCATTAAGACGCAACACTTGCTTGAGAGTATCCTCATCTAAGTCGTTAGCTTGAAGTGTAAAGCCAATGCTCGCGCCAACTTCCAACTCTGAAGGCAATTGCGCTGCAAGACGCACAGTCGGTGCTTTATTAGTGTCTTTTGGTAACGTGTTTACTGTTACTTTGCGACTAATTGAACGCCCCGTATCACCCTCATTATCCAATGCCACCGCATGAAATTGATGCTCACCGACCTTTGCTTGCCAAGTAAACAAATACGGCGCACTGTCTAACACTCGTACGAGCTCGTCATCATGATATACCGCTACCTGCTTAACAGAACCATCCAAGTCTGTAGCTGAAAACTCAATGATAACGCTGTCATTTTCAACCAAAGCAATATCAGCTGCAGGCTTTAACCAGTGCACGCTCGGAATTTTATTTGCCGTCCCTGAAGACGTGCATACCCCCAATTTGCTCCACTCTTGCCACTGACCTGAACGAAGCTTTGGTGAGGCTTTATTCCACCAATTTGCTTTATAAGCAACTTTGTCCTGCTGAACGTGATCACCACTGGTGTAAACGGTGTTTTGTTGCCATTTATCCAGCGGTGCACAATCAATTACTGCGAACGCTGAGCTGCTTAACATGGCAGCCGTTATTGCACTAAATTGAAAAACACGCCTATTTTCGTAGAAATACGACATAAACCCTTCCTAATTTGTATGTTTTTTGTTATTTGCGCTACTAAAAGATTACATATGTACCGATAGCCAGACACGGCGCAGAATTCTACACTCGATAAAACCAACCACAAGGGATTGGTTTAATTTAAAAATCACACAAAAAAGGATTAGAAATAAAATAATCTCAAACTATAAAATATACCGAAACCCATTGTTTTTATTGATTAAAACAAGGTAATAACAATAATAAAACCTGCTATTAGCATAAATCTTACACGACCAACTGACAAAACCATGTATTTCAATCGTTACAAAACAAACTAATCAAACCAGTTTAAACTATGATAAAAACACTAGAAAAAAACAAAACACCCATCATTTATGGTGATTTATCTGTTTTTCCGAAGTGATGCCATAAATAAAACGCACCACTTTGATAGGTGCTTTACGCTATAATCTATAAAATTTATGATGAAAGGCGATCAGTAGATGCGGATATTTAAACTGTCAATATGCATTATTTTGACTTTTGTGTTGGGGTTCATAAGTGGTATTTATGCCTTACCCATTATCAGTGCACCAAACAGCCCCAGTATGCTAGAACTGGCGACTGCGACGCAACATACAAAATATAAAGGGCAGTTTGTCACTACTTTAAAAGATTCTGACCTATTGCATTTTGCTAAAGGTGACGTCAGTGTCTCCAATGACAATATCGCCTTTAAAGGCAATATTGCGCCAGGTCCAGATTACCAACTCTATCTAGCGAAACGCTTCATTGAAACTGAAGCTGACTTCCATACATTCAAAGGTAGTATGGCGCTCCTTGGGGACATTAAAACATTCGACTCTTTCATCGTCCCCATTCCCGATGCAATTAATATTGAAGAATTTAACACTGTCATTATTTGGTGTGAAAGTTTTGAACAATTTATTTCTGCCGCGCAATATCAGTCAGCACACGCACTACCCGTTGTAAAAAAAGCCATTTAGTTTATTAAAAACCAAATGGCTTTGCATTGCTGGGTGTTGTCAGCAACCTAACAAGCTGACATGCAATGATCTGTAAAAATTAAGTCATTAAGCCGCTTGCTCTGTATTGCTATCATAACGGATAAGATAGTCAAATGCGCCGAGGCTCGCGGTTGCCCCTGCGCCCATGGCAATAATAATCTGTTTAAATGGTGTGGTAGTTACGTCTCCAGCTGCAAAAACGCCCGGCAGTGAAGTTGACCCTTTAGAGTCAATCTCTATTTCGCCAAACTGACTGAGCTGAACACCAGACTCTTTCAACCACTCACTGTTGGGTACTAACCCAATTTGAACGAAAATTCCGGCCAATGGAAGTTGATGTTCGCTGCCCGAGTTTCTGTCTGTATAATTCAAGCCAGTTACCCGTTTACCATCGCCAATGACTTGTGTGGTTTGAGCGCTTTTGATAATGGTGATATTCGCTAAGCTGTTGGCTTTTCTTATCAACACTTCATCTGCTCGCAAGGTATCCGCAAATTCTAAAACCGTTACATGCTCGACAATATTAGCCAGGTCTATCGCCGCTTCAATGCCTGAATTTCCCCCGCCAATCACTGCAACAGGTTTACCTTTAAACAATGGACCATCACAATGAGGGCAATAGGCGACACCTCGGCCCTTATATTCAGCTTCACCTGGCACATTCATACTGCGCCATCGAGCCCCTGTGGCCAAAACAATCGATTTAGCTTTTAACTGTCCACCATTTTCAAGTTCAATGGTTAATACATCATCTCGGGTAATGTGCTTTGCTCGCTGACCTTTCATCACATCAACATCGTATTGCGTCACATGCTCTTCTAATTGAGCTACCAACTTAGGACCTTCTGTTGCTTTAACTGAGATGAAATTCTCTATGCCTAATGTGTCTGATACTTGGCCACCAAAGCGGTCAGCAACAACGCCGGTATTCAGTCCTTTTCGGGCTGAATATATTGCGGCCGATGCACCTGCCGGACCACCACCAACAACCAAGACATCAAACACCGCTTTCTCACTGAGCCTCTTTGCTTGTTTCTGTTGTGCGCCACTGTCCACTTTATTGAGAATATCCGTTAAGCCAATAGCGCCTTGTGAAAATAATTCTCCATTCAAATACACTGCTGGGACAGCTAATACATTACGCTCGTTGACTTCATCTTGAAATAACGCCCCATCAATCATCGTTGCTGATATTGTTGGGTTTATTGCCGCCATTAGATTCAGCGCTTGCACAACTTGCGGACAAGTTTGACAACTCAAAGAAATATATATTTCAAAATTGAGTGGCCTATCTAAACTTTGTATCTGTGCGATTTCATCATCTGACGCTTTAGCTGGGTGGCCTCCGGTTTGCAATAGTGCTAATACCAATGAGGTAAATTCATGTCCCATAGGCACCCCAGCGAATTCAATATGGGTATTTTTCGTTGGTGACCGTACCACCATACTCGGCTTACGTATACCATTTTGGTGAGTTTCAATCACAGAGATTTTGTCACTCAATGATGATAAATCATCGCTTAGTACTTTGATTTCTTGTGATTTTTTACTATCATCAAGTGCTATAACCAGTTCAATTGGTGTTTTTATAGCGCTAAAATGGCTTTTTAATTGGTTTTTAATATTTTGGTCTAGCATGCTTGAGATCCTCACAGCAATAAAAATAAAGGGGTGAAGAGACCACCCCAATAAACAGCTTACTCGTTAGATTTTTCCAACTAAGTCAAGTGATGGTGCAAGTGTTTCTTCACCTGGCTGCCAAGATGCTGGGCATACTTCACCATCATGGCTTGCAATGTATTGCGCCGCTTGTACTTTTCGTAGTAACTCTTTTGCGCTGCGACCAATGCCTAAGTCATGCGTTTCAATCACTTTAATTTCACCTTCAGGGTTAATCACAAATGTACCGCGAAGTGCCAACCCTTCTTCTTCAATCATCACACCGAAGTTACGCGTAATACGTCCTGTTGGGTCACCTACCATTGGGAATTTAATTTTTTGAATCGTGTCAGACGTATCGTGCCATGCTTTATGTGTAAAGTGCGTGTCAGTTGATACTGAGAAAACTTCTACACCCATTTCTTGTAGTTGAGCGTAATAATCAGCAACATCACCTAATTCAGTTGGGCAAACAAATGTGAAGTCTGCAGGGTAGAAAAACACAATTGACCATTTTCCAAGTAAGTCTTGCTCGCTCACCTCTACAAAGTCACCATTGTGGTAAGCAGTTGCATTGAAAGGCTTAATTGTTGTATTTATCAAAGAAGTACTCATAGTTAAATTCTCTCTTTTAGTTACTGTTATTCAAGTGTGTTAGCGAACAATAATTAGCGTTACTAACCTTGTTCGCTTTGCTTGGTAACTAAGATAGAGCTTTGTGAGTAACAAATAAAATTGATTGTTTAGATTAACTCAATCGATATTTTGGATGAAATAAAACAACAGTCACCCTTTCGTGCGAAAATACCAATGAAGTAGACAAAACGTACCGTAAGCATTGTGCCTAAGGTATACTGATCACGTACAACATGAATACCTTAAATAATAAAGAGTCAGCAATGCACCCATTCATAAACCATATCCAACTTGGCTACTTTGGCCTATTACCCTTTTTGGCTTGCGTGTTTTGGCCGTTGTTGCTAGGTACATCGATCATAGCCATCGACACATTTATCTATTACAGCTTAGGTATATTAGCGTTTATGGCAGGGACATTGTGGCGTGCGGGAGAACAATCTTACACGCACGCAGTGATGGCTGTACTGGTTGTGATCCCATTTCCTTTGCTCGCACTCTTTAATGCTCCGACAGTACTGGGCTACCTCGCTGTTTCGTATCCTACGCTGTTGGTGTTTGAACGTGGTATGCCTACCTGGCAAAATTACCATAAGGATTACCACAAGATGCGGTATGTTCTAACCTCTGTGGTATTTGTGTGTCATTTATTTATGTTAGCGCAAAGCGTTGAGTTAACGCGGTTATAGCCTATTTTTTAAATTATCTGCTTACATATAAATAAGATATTTGAAAGGCATGCATATGGTGGTTAGAGGGCTCCTCGTACTGATTTGGTTAATTGTCGCACTATTCACTGTGTGGAAATTCAATCAGCCTGATTTTTATTGGGATACCTTTGAGGAAATTTTCTGGTTCGGCTTGACCACATCTTTAATTGCACTTAGCCTACCTCACTTCAAAAATAAATTACTGTTATTTGGCTGGGCTTTATACTGCGCGGGATTGCTGCTTGATATAACGGATGATTTTATCAGTGATGCAACCTTCCCATTACTCGTACTCGATACCTCCTTAAAGAATATTGGTTTTTTAATTACCTGCTATGGCATGTTTGCTATGATCTTAACCAAACGCAGTGTCATTGGCTTACTCAACCAAGAAATCGAACAACGGCAAAAGCTGGAAGCACAATTACGTTACGAAGCCAATCATGATCCCCTTACCCAGATTGGCAATCGAAAAGCCTGTTTTGAAACATTTAATGACGTGAGTAACAAAAAATCTCTGTTGTTCTATTTTGACTTAGATGACTTTAAGCAAGCAAATGACAAATATGGCCATCACGTTGGCGACAATATACTCAAAGCGTTTTCTACTTCACTCGTCAAAGAGTTTGGAGACGCATTTTGCTTTAGAATTGGAGGAGATGAATTCGTTGCCTTTGCTGATAATACCCATTTAGATGTTTCAGCCTTAAGAGATTTATTACTCGAGCACATTTTTGAGTATGGCGTTGGATTGAGTATAGGCACAGCAGAAACAAACCCACAAGAACAACCCGATACTATAGTCCAGCGTGCAGATTCTAGTATGTACTCTGATAAAGCCAGTAAAATCGTTCGAACCCGACCGCGCCAAAATTAAGTTTTAGTTAACTCAAAATAGATTTACCTCAATAACTAAGTGACTTGTTGTAGCACTTTAGCTAATTCACTGATACCCTCAGCATTGAAAATTGTTTAATCAGGGATATCGGCCGTGTTAGATCAACTATTTAGTAACAAACACCAAAAACAAAAAATTGCAGATCTAGAGCGCTCAATCGAAGAGCTGACTCGTGAAAATACGCAACTCAAAGCCGACAATGATGACCTAACTGAAAAGCTCGTTCAAACGCAAGCGCAACTCAACGATAATACCGATAACCAATTACTCCAATGTGCTATGCATGGACTGTCACAAGTCCAGGGGATCCGCGAAACAGTTTTGCAAAGCTTCACTGATATTGATCAAGAAAGCCAATCTATCACACAAGTAAACAAGTCGTTTGAAACCTCAGAGAATTCATTAAAGAATATTCTCCAAGGTATGGAGAGCTTGGCTGGCAATATGGGTGATATGACAGATAATATTTCAGGTTTGTCACAAATGGCTGATAACATTAATACGTTCGTGACAACCATTTCTAAAATATCTGACCAAACTAACTTACTGGCCTTAAACGCAGCGATAGAAGCAGCTCGTGCTGGTGAAGCAGGACGCGGGTTCAGCGTCGTCGCAGATGAAGTTCGTGCATTGGCCAACAATACCAATGAATCTGCCAATGAGGTATCTGACTTAGTTAAGAAAATTATTGATACCACACAGTTAACCGTGAATGCTGTAAGCATTATTCAAGATTCAAACCAGAACCTTTCTGGCAGCATTTCACACTTAAACGATGAATATAAAGACATTGTCAGTAGTTGTGGTTCAATGAAAAATACGATCATGAATGCGACCACACAAACCTTTATTCAAACAGTCAAACTTGATCACGTTGTATGGAAAGGCGATGTATATAATCACTTAATTGGTGCTGATAAACAACCGATCGATAGTTTTGCTGACCATGCCAGCTGTCGCCTAGGCCGTTGGTTAAAAGCTGAAGGTGCCAAAAAATTCGGCAACGCAAACGCGTTCAAACGTATTGATACTCCACATAAAGAAGTACACCGAGCGGGTGTCGAAGCCATGATGCTATTTTCGTCCGGAGATAAACAAGCTGCTATCGCGCAGCTAAACAGAATGGAAAATGCGAGTAACGAAGTGATGGCCTTGCTTGACCAATTGACATAATTCCCCTACTCGCCGTTACAGTTCAAATGTGAACTGACTTAATCGGACTCATCAACTAAGTCAGTTTTACAAAACATTTTCTATTCCAAAGCTCTTATCCAAACCTGAGGTTAAGTAACCTCAGCTCTGGATAAACGAATTTGCCCAATAAAGCTATTTTTCTCACTCTCAGCGTTGCTTTCATTTGTAATAGCCCGCTATTACTGCATAAAAGCGCCTTGATATTGAACAAAATATCATCATTGGATTGTACGTAAGTTTGTTTTCAAAACATTTTCTATTCCAAAACCCTTATCCAAACCTGAGGTTATCTAGAAAACACAACGATTCACTTCATATCATTTAACAAATCGACTTAACTGACATACTATGGCTGCTGTTTCGTTGCCGCCAAAACTATTTCTCGAATGCACACATGCTGAGGTTGCGAGTAAGCAAATAAAATGGCATTGGCAACATCATTAGGCTCCAGCGCACCACCCATATCTTCTTTCCATGATTCATAACCCGTAATAATATCAGTCGATGTCGTGTGCGACAGTAACTCAGTCTCGACCGCCCCCGGCGCCACCGTTATCACTCTAACATTACTCTCAGCTACTTCTTCTCTGACGTTTTCTGATATGGCGTGAACAGCAAATTTAGTTCCACAATATGCAGCGTGATTAGCAAACGTTTTTCGCCCAGCTATCGAGCTAATGTTAATGATGGTCCCCGTATTTTGAGATTTCATTGCTGATAGTACTGTTTGCATACCATTGAGTAATCCGAGTACGTTAACGTCATACATCGTTTTCCATTCAGCTGTACTTTGATTGTTGATCTGACCAAGTAACATTACACCAGCGTTATTGACCAGTAAATCTACAGGCCCATATGTTTGTACCGCTAAATTCACGGCTTCTTGAAATGATGTGCAGTCCGTTACGTCTACCTTTGCATATAGTGTATTGGGTAGCTTGAGCGCCTGCAGCTTTTCAACACGTCTTGCAATCAGTAAAAGCGGATGACCCAGTTCACTCATTTTCTTCGCTAAAGCCTCACCAATACCAGAACTCGCACCCGTAATTACGACTAAACCTTTCATCTTATACCTTTTCATTAAACTGTTTGTGTTACAGGGAACTATAATAAAGACATTGTATTTGACGATATATAGCTTAGAATTCACATCATTGAGTCCTATGAGTTGACAATAAACTCCACAGTATGAACGTTAACGACATTAATCGTTAAGAAACATCAGTAATGATTTACCACTGTACCACTTATAGTTACATACACTAACCTCGGGTTTGGTTTATTAACAATTGACAATAAGGTCTATATGAACAAACAAGTAAACTTGACGGATATAAACGTTTTTGTGGTATTGGCCGAAGTCGGTAGCTTTACAAAAGCCGCTGAGAAATTATCCTGCTCACGGTCGTACATTTCAAAACAATTAGCTCAGTTAGAGTCTGCACTGGGAGTTACCCTATTAATAAGAACAACTCGAACTCAGCACCTTACAGCGCAAGGTGAAATATTCTTTGCGCAATGTAGTAATGCACTTAGTGGTATTTCTGGTGCAATCGACACTGTGGTAGATAGCTCACACTCCCTCTCTGGGAGCATAAAGATCAATTGCATCGGCGGCTATATCGGTGAAGATGTTGTCGCCCCTTTGATAAACGATTTCATGAACACATATCCACATATTAATATCGAAATTGATTTTTCTAGTAAACGTGTGGATCTCATATCCGGTGAGTTTGATTTTGTGTTTCGAATGGGGAAACTTGAAGATTCAGCGCTTATCGCACAAAAACTGACAGATATTAAAATCGATACGTATGTAAGCCCACAATATTTATCTGTGTATGGCAAGCCTACTTCACCTAAAGAGTTAACACAGCATAAGTGTATCATCGGAAGTATTAAGAATTGGGTCTTTACCCATGGCAAAACGAACCGCAAATTAGATGTGTTCGTTAATGGTAGTTTAACCTGTAAAAATGGCAGAATTATGGTCTCTTCTGCCGTCGCTGGCAATGGTGTTATCAGAGTGCCCAAAATATACTGTAAAGCCGAACTCGATAGCGGACTATTGGTTCCATTATTCGACGATTGGCATATAGACTCTACGCCATTCTATTTAATGTATGTTAAAGACCAACATCAACCAGCAAGACTGAGAGTCTTTAAGGAGTTTATCATCAATCGGTTCAAAAATTCCTAATACACTCCGTTCACCGATAAATTGAACCGTGCCTATAAAGGAAATGATATACTTGCTAGGAATAAACTGAGTATGGCATTTCATGATATTAAATAAGCAATGGCGGATATTAACCGTAGGTGATGGCGATTTAAGCTTTTCACTGGCTTTACTGAACAATTTACACCCACAGCATTTAACGGCAAGCATATACGACAGTGAATTGCAGTTGAGAGAGAAATATCAATCTCATGCACTCGACGTCCTTCAAGAAAACCATATCGAAGTGTATACCGAATTTGATGTCACTCAGCCTGAGAGTTGGCAACGTATAAAACAACAAAGCTTTGATGTCGTGATTTTTCAGTTTCCACTGATCCCTGGTTTTACCAGTAAAGGTGAATTTGATGCTCAAGCGTTATCCGTTAATACGTTAAACCGCAGACTACTGCGATATTTTCTACAGTTTGCAGACCGCTATGCGTTAGACCCTCATGGAGAAATGCTATGCTACATCACCTCTAAAGATGTGAAACCCTATTGTGAGTGGGACTTAGAATCTTCCTTAAATATTGGCCTTGATATTAAATACCTAGGGCAATCTCCATTTGATATTACCCTGTTCGATGGTTATAGAATTCGTAATGTTGATAGAGATAAGCATGTAAAAGACACCAGCGGCACAACGTATGTTTGGTCTAGAAAATGTAATCCGTACTTAAAAAACAAGCTCACAAAACCCTATTATTTAGCCGATAATCATTGCACGTTTTGTCGTGCTGGACCTTTTATGACCACGAAAGATCAACTGGCGCACTTAAATTCTAAGAAGCACCGTGCTATGTTGCGTCATCAAAATGATTGGTATAAACACCTAGGATTGAGTGAAATTTATGAAAATCGAACCCTTTAAAATAAACAAAAAGAAAACTCAAAGTTTCACTTTGTAAATGCACAGAACAACAAAAGTTAAACTTTACGACAAGGTATACAATATGCTTGAGGCGTCGCTGATCTCACAGTAGACTAGCGCCCTATTTTACGCTTTGCCCTTAGAGTACGTTTATGCCAACAATTAACAAAGATGCGCTATTTGCAGTTGCGTGTTTACTTTGTGCAATGATCACTATTCAATCCGGTGCATCAATCGCCAAACAGCTATTTCCATTTGTTGGTCCAGAAGGCACGACAGCTTATCGTTTAGGGTTTTCAGCGCTCATTCTTTGCCTTATTTTTCGCCCGTGGCGACGCCTGCCTCGCAATTGGAAACCCATTATTATTTATGGCCTATGCCTAGGTGGGATGAACATTACATTTTATTATGCAATTGAACGGATCCCCATTGGTATTGGCGTCGCATTAGAGTTTACTGGGCCGCTTGCTGTCGCGCTTTTTTCATCAAAACGTAAACGCGATTATTTATGGGTCGCATTTGCTATGTTAGGTATCGTACTTTTGCTGCCTGATATTAACAGTGCTGATGGTCTTGATCCTGTTGGCGTTATTCTAGCACTCGTGGCGGGTGCATTCTGGGCAGGATATATATTGTTTGGTAAAAAAACAGGTAACCAAGGCTCAGGAGGCGCAACGGTTGCTCTCGGTATGACCGTAGCTGCAATTGTACTCGTCCCTTATGGTGTGGCTTTGCAAGGCAGTGCATTACTTGATTGGCAATTGCTCCCTCTTGGTATCATGATTGGTTTATTATCTAGCGCCCTTCCATACAGTTTAGAAATGGTTGCACTACGAAATATGTCGGCACAGAGCTTTAGCATAATGATGAGTTTAGAGCCCGCAATTGCCGCACTGGCTGGACTATTAATATTGGCAGAAATGCTCACACTCCTGCAATGGACAGCGGTATTCATGGTAATAATAGCCTCGTTGGGCAGTTCTATGTCAGGCTCAAAATCATCATAGTCTTAGTTTGATAAAAAGTATCATGGAGTATAGACCATGATACTTTTAGTGATTATGAACTACTCACCGCAACGACTAAAAAGTGCAAAGTACCGCACGCTTATAGCCATATTCACGGTCATAAAACAGGCAGTTAATCATCCTACTCAGCGCCATTGTTGTTAAGTGACGATAAATGATAGTTAATAGTCCAATCTAGTGCAGAGTCTGCATCTACTCTATAGTGCGGGCTGACCCCTTTTTGTTCCCAATTTGTTTTTGTTATCGGGCTTACCGGGCGACCCATTGGAATGCGAATGAATAGCCAATCATTTATTTTTTGAGCCCCTGTATAATGCGCTAGACCCGCTGTTTTCTCACCTATCACAACGGCTCTTTTTAAATGTTTCAACGTATAACTTAATATTTCAGGCGCGCTGGCAACGCGATCACTGGTTAAAATGTACAGCGGAGTATTTATAAAAGAATTCGTTCCTTCAATATAGTAGCTGGTAATTCGAGCTTCTAACTCACCACCTTTTCCATGCAAATCCCACAGAATGGTGCCCTGTGGTACAAAGTGGCTTATTATATGCTGCACTAAAGAAGGGGAACCCCCACCACTATCTCGTAAATCAACAATTAATGCATTACTTCTAGATAAAAATGCGAAGGCCTCAGAAGCAACTTGTTTTGCCATATGGTCAGGATGAAACTTATGCATTTTAATGTATCCTACATTCCCTGTTAATATCCGCACTTGCTCAAAAGCAAAGTTATTAACTCGTTTTTCATCCTCCTCTTTGAGCACATGTGATACGCGACCACTTTTGGGAACAAGTTGAGCGCTCAAGTGACGGTCTCCACTTAAATTTTGCAACAGCTCAGTGACTTCTTTAATAAAATCAAGTTTAGTATTAATGTGAGAAAACTGACCTTGGATCTGTTTTTGAGCCATTTTCTGAGCAACAGATTCGCCCACTTTTGGTAAAACATAGGTATCACGCATCGCGTGACCAATACCCTCAATGGCATTTTGACGCTGTGCTATAGTCAGCCGATCATCACAAGCATCTGCATAATGCGCTAAAAATATGCTCAGGATGACAACTAGTAAGCGTAAAAAAGATAAAAATAATTCATGGTATGCCTTTATTAATTAATTGAATGTCGTTATAAACGTGTTAAATCAAAAAATTAAAATGACCGTAAACCATGCTTAGTTTGCTTCTCTAATACATTTGAATCTCGCCAGATACCCACTCGATGCACAGCCCGCAGCCCGAGCTTTAAATACCATGGCGGATGTTTTAAATGTGCATAAACGTGATAACGTTTACATAAACACCCCATCGCACCCAACAATAGGATAACGAAAAATTCAACATATAGTTGAACAGCGTGAATGAATCGGGCTGCATTTGTGCTCGAAGTAACAATACTGGGATGATCATATGCTACATTTGATAAAGTTTGCTCTATCATTGGCTCTGCTAAAAACCTGCTGGCAGCACTGTTATCAATATTAAGACACAACAGTCCAATCAGTAGCACCAAAACAGCACAATTGATTGATATGGTCATATGTTTAAATAAAGCTAAAAGCACTGTTAACACCTAACATGATCATCCACTAAGTATAATTCAGCCACTTACCATAAATTCAAGCCAACCGTTATAATCACGTACATAGCCTTATACCACACACGTAACTGCGAGTAACTTAAAGTACGTCAGTGCCCGTCTCACCCGCATCTACCATGTCATTGAGTAAAGTTGAATCAATATTGTTGATCTCGTCCACCTTAGGCAGCGGTAATAAGTATTTTTCTATCCACTTTTCTTGCTCCCATAAGACATGTAAAATACTCTCTCGAGCTCGGTAACTATGTCCTTCATAAGGTAACATAACCAATCGCGCTTCTTTTCCCAGCCCTTTCATCGCAGCATACATACGCTCTGATTGCATAGGAAACGTGCCTGAGTTTGGATCTTTTTCTCCATGGATCATTAACATTGGTTCGTTAATTTTATCTACGTGGAAAAAAGGAGACATGTCGTTGTATTGACTTTGTGCTTGCCAGAAGTCACGGTCTTCTCCTTGAAAACCAAATGGCGTCAAGCTTCTGTTATATGCCCCACTGCGAGCAATACCTGCCACAAATAAATCAGAGTGTGCTAATAAGTTTGCCACCATAAATGCGCCATATGAATGCCCTGCAATCGCAATCCGCTCAGGATCTGCGATACCTTGATCAACCAGTATATCTACAGCGGCTTTTGCACTTGCAATGAGTTGAGTTCTAAAACTGTCATTGGGTTGCTGTGTACCTTCACCAATAATTGGCATTTGGGGGTCATCAAACACCGCTATTCCTTTCGCTAAATAAGGCATTGGTCCCCAATACCCAATGTATGGAAATGCATATGGAGACTCTCTTACTTGTGAAGCAACTTTTTTATTTTTGTATTCCAGTGGATATGCCCACATGAGTACAGGGATAGGCCCTTCTGATGGATCATAATTAAGTGGCAAATATAAACTCCCTGTTAACTCGATACCATCACTTCTTTGGTATTTAAGCTGCTCCTTAGTTACCCCTTTAAATTTAGGGTAAGGATGAGGAAAACGCGTCAACTGTGTTAATGAATCAAATGTAAGATCACGAATAAAGAAGTTTGGTTGCTCCAATTTAGACTCTCGTAACGTAATAAAACGCATTCCTTCGTCATCTAATAAAGCGCGTACCCGTTCATAATACGGCGCTTCTGACTGCCATAACCGAGTGGTGCTATTGGTTTTCACGTCAAATCTATCTAAAAATGGTTTATTACCTTCTTTGCTTGCCCCATCACCCCGCAAAAATAAATAGCGACCTCCGACCAGCTTTAAGACATCAACCCCTAAGTCATTTTTCTCTGTCACAAATCGCCCTGGGTGCTTATACGCATCATTGTAACTACGCTCTGAAAAAACCACTCGTCTATCATCTGCATTGCGAGGGGAAATAACAGATGTACGAACCATACGATTAGCAAACTGCCACTCTGTAAGCATCGCAATATTATCATCCACCCACTGAATACCAGAAAATCTGTCTGTTACCTTAGCAAACCGTTCTGGCTCTCTTTTAAAGGGTGCACTTATGGTATAAAGATGGTCATGATATTCAGCGGCATTTTTCATATCTCCACCATCTTGAGCCTCAGCCCATAATACCGTTGCACCTTTATCTTTGCGCCACTGAAAATCTCTTGCGCCAACGCGTACACTATCAAAGCCTTGCGGTATATTGTCGGCCAAAGGCTGCAGCGCCAATTGATAAAGAGGAAATCCCGTCATTCCCCACACTTGCCAGACTGATGCAAAGCGCTGGTACGGTAGCTGGTAAGAAAAAGGCGTATCAATCATTCCCACGATTAAATTGGTCGAATCAGGAGAAACCGAAAATGACTTTAAGTAAGTTGGCTTACCGATGACTTTTGCTTGACCATTCAAGCGCAGTTTTGCAAGTTGACCTTGCGCAAAAAATTTGAATTCGGCTTCATCCTGTGCGTTTTTCAACAAATTTTGATAAGTACGAATTGGCGCTTTCACACCGCTACTTTGTTGTACAATGGGCGCTATTTTTTGGCTTTTCTCAGACATTAGCGGCTTTCCATGATTGACCGCAAAGTTCACCACAAAGCCGCTGCTATCAGGCAACCATTTATATGCATTTTTAGTAACAACACCATTGAGAGATGTTGTTGTCATTTGTTTTGTTTGACGAGTTTTAATGTCATATAGCCACAAAGTAGCACTGTGTTTTTGTTCTACAATAAAGCTAATATATTGACTATTTGATGACCAGCTTACATCTCTTAACTTTCCATTAGGAAGTCCTTTAAGACTGACAATGGAACCCGTTTCTACATGTTTCAGCTCTATTTTTGAATACACTCGCGATGATTTTCGCATAAACGTAAGGGGATTAAATTTAACTCCTGCTAGTGCTTTTTCAGGTAATTTTAATTCATTTAAAGGGACAACTCGCTCACGTTTTAGTAGTGCTAACCAGCGGCCATCGGCGCTTAACTTACTTTGTGGAATAAGCGGCGCATCGACAATGTTCATTAGTTCTGCTGAAGGGCTTTGATAACCTGCGCTTTGCTCTGCTGCAATAGCGGTGATACTCCACCACCCTATAACGCAATAAAACAACCAATTTCTCATTTTGTAAAAATCCCTGCACTTAAAATGACTAACTTGGCCATAATATACGTGAATAATAGAAAAATGCAGCCAAATAAGGGATTTTTAACGTTCGCTACTACTTTTTTGACGCTCTTATTTACGCTAAAATGCATTTTCGTCAACAGCAAGCACCTACTTTAGGCAAATACCGTCTCTTATGAAAAATAATAAGCCAGAAAAAGTAACCATTTTCGATGTAGCTAGAGAAGCACAAGTCTCCAAATCTACTGTTTCTTTAGTATTAACACAAAGTGATAAGGTCAGTGATAAGAGTAAAGAGCGCGTACTAAAAGCCATTGAAACACTTGGATATGTCTATAACCGCGATGCCGCAGCGCTGCGTAGTAAACGCTCAAATCTCGTAGCTGTTGTGATCAATGATTTAACAAACCCCTATTCAGCACAATTAGCGGTCGGGCTTGAAAAACACATTTATGCACTTGGCATGGTACCTATGCTAGTGAATACAGGCGAAAGCTTCGCGCGCCAGCAACAAGTGGTAAACACCTTAAAAGAATATAATGTGGCAGCATTTGTCATGTGCCCTGCACCTGGTACTGATCGTGAATGGGTAGATAACTTAATCAACAGTGGATTTCCTGTTATCAATATCATGCGTGAAGTCCCCTACTCTAGTGCACCCACCATTTTACCCGACAACCAAAAAGGTACGCATTTAGCCACCTCACATTTATTAGAGCAAGGTATTACAGATATCGCGTTTCTTGGTGGTATTGCTGATATTTCTGATTACCATGAGCGAATTGCAGGCTTTAATTCCGCCTTAAAATTAAAAGGTATCACAGACCAAAAGCGCATCATTGAAGCCCCCACCAACCGACAAGGCGGTAGAGAAGCATTTAATACCTTGTTTGAACAAGCACCAAATACTAAAGCCATCGTGTGCTTCAGTGATGTAATTGCCTATGGCGCTATCGAAGCTATGCGTCAGCACAATTTAATCCCAGGAAAAGACGTGAAAGTCGTCGGGTTTGATGATTTAGCAGATTCATGTCTGATGCAGCCTGCATTATCATCTGTGCGTATTGATGCCAATGATATAGGAAAAAGAACCTGTCAGACACTGGGTGAGATACTTAATAAAGCGCAGCCAGCAGTCAGGACACTTGTTGATGTTTCAGTTCAAATACGTGAATCGTCACTATGAGTAAAAAAGTATTGGTGATTGGTTATGTATGGCCAGAGCCTAACTCATCAGCTGCAGGTAGTCATATGATGTCTATTTTGCGGTTTTTCAAAAAACAACAATGGCAGGTTGAATTTGCCAGCCCAGCTCAAGTAACAGAGCATATGGTTGACTTATCATATGAAGACATAACCACCAAGAGTATTACCCTTAATTGTGCTAGCTTTGATACGTATATTCAATCGTTCGCTCCTGATATCGTTATGTTTGATCGGTTTATGATGGAAGAGCAATTTGGCTGGCGAGTTGATAAGTATGCACCTAACGCGCTTAAAATCCTCGATACTGAAGATTTACAATGCTTACGAAATGCACGACATGATGCCCATAAAGCTCAGCGCTCATTTACACACAATGACCTGATGAGTTCACTCGCTAAGCGAGAAATTGCCGCGATATTACGCTGTGACATGAGCTTGATTATTTCTAGCTATGAAATGACCTTATTGGCGTCTGTTTTTAAAGTGGATAACACATTACTGCATCATTTACCTTTTATGGTCGATTTGGATAAAATAAATAAAAATGTCCCAAGCTTTGAACAGCGTCAACATTTTATGACCATTGGCAACTTTCGTCACGCGCCGAATTGGGATGCCGTACTGTATTTACAAGAGATCTGGCCTCTGATCAGAAAATCGCTGCCAAATGCTGAATTACATATTTATGGCTCTTATCCTCCCCCAAAGGCCACAGCCCTTAACAACACTAAAACGGGCTTTTTGATTAAAGGATGGGCTGAAAACGCACTGGAAGTTATGCAAAAAAGTAGGGTGTGTTTGTCTCCTCTTCGTTTCGGTGCAGGTATTAAAGGCAAGCTGCTTGAAGCAATGATCACGCAGACCCCCTGTGTTACGACGAGTATTGGTGCCGAAGGTATGCATGGAACTCTAGCATGGCATGGCGCCATAGCTGATTCAGCAGAAGAGTTTGCCCAACAAGCCATTGCTTTGTATCAATCACCAACACGCTACAATGACGCTCAAAATGCTGGCAACAAGTTACTCGAACATCACTATGATAGTCGGCAATTAGAAGCTCTATTGCTTGAAAAAATTCAACGCACTATTGCGCACTTAAACGAGCACCGAAACCAAAACTTTACCGGTCAAATGCTCAAACATCACACCATGCAAAGCACCAAGTATATGGCCCAATGGATCGAAGCCAAAAACAAGCATTGATCATACATAGATATATTACTGAAGCCTAACACGTGAAGTCATGCTTCAGTAATGTGCTACCTTACACTTTAAAGTTGCCAGCAATGTCTTGTAACTGACCTGCTAACCCTTTGAGCTCCTCACTGGCTGCCGCTGATTTATTGCTCGTTTGCTCACTCAATTCAGCTGAATCAGTTAAAAATGTAATGTTTTGATTGATATCCTCACACACTGTCGACTGTTCATTAATGGCAACTGCAACTTGATTATTCATATCGTTAATCACACTAATTTTACCTAATATTTTATCCAGTGATTCTTTTGTTTCAGACGACAGCTCCACGGTATTCAACGCTTCACTTGAACTTTCATTCATGCTCGCCACCGCTTTATTAGTACCTGATTGCAAAGACTCTATCATGGTCTGAATTTCGGTCGTTGAATCTTGAGTCCGTTTAGCAAGACTTCTTACTTCATCTGCCACCACAGCAAAGCCTCGGCCTTGCTCTCCAGCTCTTGCTGCTTCAATTGCGGCGTTCAATGCTAGTAAATTCGTTTGCTCTGAAATATTACCAATAACCTCTACCACAGCACCAATATTTTGACTGCTTTGGGCCAGTGTTTTTATATCCTGCATCGCGTTTTCTATGGTTGAAGATAATCGCTCAATCGCCGATACCATTTGCTCAATCAATGATAAACCGCCTTCAGCTGAAACTTTTGCTTCATTCGCCGAGGATGCCGAGCTACTTGAAAGCTTAACGACTTCCTGGATGCTATATGCCATTTCATTTAAAGCTGTGGCAATTTGCGCGCTGCGATCTTTTTGCTGAGACACCACATCTTGCGTTTCACCAGCGATCATCGCTGATAACTGAGCTTGTTCAGTCAATCGGTGTCCCGTGCTTACCACACCTGAAATGGCCATGCTTAAATTATCTGACATAGCCGCCATAGACGCATAAATACCGGTACTTTCAGACTTTCCATCAAACTTTTGCGTAAAGTCACCATTAGCAATACGCTGAGCTACGGCCGCAATTTCAAGTGGTTCTCCACCAATCGGTTTACGGATCACTCTGGGTAATACAATGGCCAAGAATATGCCACCAATCACAGCTATAACAGAAATAATACTCACTAAGCTCAACAGAAACTCCGTTGTACCTTTTACTTTTGGACCTATTTCATCTTGCTTCGATTTGACACCCAGTTTTAGCTCCTCTAACTGCTCAGCAATTTCGGCACCAATTGGATTCAGTTTTGCAGAAATAAGACCGTTTCTTGTTGAGATAATTCTGGTAACTTTGTCAAAAGACGTGAGGTAACTTCTTACAGACGATTTAATTTGGGCCAGCTCAGGTGAGATTTCAGGGTATTGACTCACAGTGTTATCAAGTGCCCGCATCAATTTTTCTTTGAGCTCAGTTTCTGCACGGTTTCTATCAGAATCACTATTCGTCACTAAGTATTTAACAACATACAAGCGCCCCAAAAGTAAAAATTCTTCGGCTTTGGCTATGGCATATAACTCTTGAGAACGTTGTTCATTATTTAGTTTATCTAGTAATCGTGTAAACTGCTCTCGAATGTCTTTCCCTTGCGGGTTTAACTCATTATTGACAACATTATGACGTTGCGAGATGAGCCCTTGCACTTCTTTAAATGCGCGGTCATATTCTGTGAGCAAATCACTGCTTTTTACCAATATTTGACGACGCTGACGATCGGTCACTTTCGTTTGCGCTTCTACGAAGAAACCTTGTAACTTGTCCATTCGTTCGTCATATTGTTTAACAATTGCAGGGCTACTATCTGATAGATATTTTATCACGCTAATTCTTGCATAAAGTAAATTCGCTTGCATCCGGCCCGATAAATTCGTTTCCAGCGCAAAACCCCGATAACTGGTGAAGCCACTTTGCGCCGAACTTAAACCGTAATAGCCAGACACACTGACCACCACTAACAAAATAATTAGCAATGAGAATGACAATCTTAACTGCTTACCTAGCGCCATACCTTCAATCATGCCTAACATATTCGCCCCTACGACTATTCTATTAGAACTAGTATAAGTGAAGATTGAGAATAAAATTGGACCCAAATCAAATAAATGCAAAATATTCAATTATTTTCATATGGTTAATACAATAAAAATTATGAAATTAACTGCATATTTTAAGGTTGAAAGCGCATATTTACCCGGGTAATTTATCAACCTTATAAAAATGCAAATTAAATTCGATAAATGACCTAGACTTTGCGATAAAAGCGATTAGAATGCGCAGAAATCTACCATTATTAGAGTTAATTTTTATAATTAACTAAACTATATAAGGTATCGCGACGCAACGAATTGCGTAGTCTTTTTATCATTTTAGGTTTAACACCGTTGAACACAGCTACCTTTACCCAAAAACGAAAGCTTATTGTGAAACTTGGCAAGATGCTTCATAAATATGGCACGCCAGCTTATCGCCTTGAAGCACATTTAATGGAAGTCGCAACCCACTTAGATCTGAAGTCAGCTTTTGTTATGTCTCCAACTTCAGTCACCTTTGTCATTTGGTCTGAAGGCCATGAGGATGAATACACTCACGTCGCACGAGTAGAACCGGGCGACCACGATTTAGGTAGTCTTGCTGATACCGACGAAATTGTATCTCGTATGTTGGCTGGTGAGCTATCAATTGATGAAGCTGATACGTGTTTAGACAATATTAATGAACAGCTCAATCCATACAGTAAACTCCTCACTGGTACCGCTTTTTCTATTTCTGGTGCTGCTTTTGCCATGTTAATGGGCACTAGTTGGAACGACGTTTTATGGTCTGGGTTATTCTCAATTCTAGTCTTTATTTTTGTTATGTGGTCTGCTCGCTCCAAACGCGTCACGCATATGTTAGAACCGCTCGTTGCAATTGTTGCAGCATTAGGCGCATGTGCCATCAGTAGCTATATCGACCCAAGCATTAACATCCGACTCGTGGTACTCTCGGCCATTATTGTATTTATTCCAGGCTTAGCGCTCGCGCTCGCATTTGCTGAACTATCAGCAAGACATCTGGTATCTGGTACAGCACGTGTTATGGATGCCCTCATGCTATTGTTCAAGCTCTACTTTGGCGCATTCCTCGGAATGAGTCTTGGCTTTGCTCTTTTTGGCATTACCGACTTTGTTCAGCCTGAGCCGTTACCAAAATGGACTGCTTGGTTAGCCATCTTACTTCTGTGTACCAGTCTCATCGTGATCTTCCGAACCAAATTAAAACATGCTAGTTGGTCTATCGCTTCTGGTTTTATAGCCTATGGTGCCAGTGTCAGCGCAGCGCTTTATTTTGATTATTCAATCGGTGCCTTTGTGGGCGCCTTTGCCGTCGGTGTGTTTAGTAACTTCTTCAATCGTATGGTGAATGCACCCGCTTCTATTGTTGCAATGCAAGGTCTCATTGTACTCGTTCCTGGGTCAAAGACGTATATCGGTTTAAACTCTCTTATTGAAGGGCAAAGCTTTTTACACGCAGATCATATAGGACAACAGACATTCCTCATCTTCATGTCGTTAGTGGCAGGACTTATATTTGCCAATGTCGCGCTTCCTCCTAAAAAGAGTCTATAACTCACTTATGTGAAATAGCGTTAAGCGGCCTAAACCCTCCTTATCGCTATTTTTACTTGTGAAAGCAACCACCGTGCGCACTATTTTTTTCTGGGTAACATTACTCAAAAAGCAAAAAATAAAAAATACACTCACACAAATCACTAATATTACTAACTTTAATTATATTAAAAACAAAAAAGCCATCTTTCATAATTAATCATTTCAATTCAAGATTTAATTTTTTGCAGCGTGTTTAATAGCCTTAGTCGCAATACCAATTACATATATAAAATGCAACCAAGGGGACTAAACATGCTCACCAATAAGAAAAACAAACTCACTTTAATCATTAGCAGTCTGTTAATGACATCAACAGCCGGAGTTTCTTCATTTGCACATGCAACGGGTGCAAAAACAGATGAAGTAGAAGTAATTCAAGTACGAGGCATTCGTGGCAGCGTGGTTAAATCAATCAATACTAAGCGCTACGCAAATTCTATCGTCGATGCCGTCACTTCTGAAGACATAGGTAAGTTTCCAGACCAAAATGTTGCCGAATCGCTACAGCGTATTACCGGTGTATCAATGAGTAGAAACTTTGGTGAAGGCGAGCGCATCAGTATCCGAGGTACATCAGAGAATCAAAATAGAACCCTATTAAATGGCCAAGCCGTTGGTTCTGCAGATTGGTGGGTCGACTCGTCAGCCAGCCGAGGCTTTAACTACACCATGTTGCCGTCAGAAATTGTTTCAGGCCTTGAGGTATACAAATCACCAGAAGCCGATATCGATGAGGGGTCTATTGGTGGTACAGTGATTGTACGTACTCGAAAACCGCTCGATCTTGATGCCAATAAAATTGCGGGCTCAGTTCTTATGCAGCACAGTGAAATTTCTGGCGAAACAGACCCTCAAGTAGCGGGTTTGTATAGCTGGAAAGACAGTGAAGAAAAGTTTGGTGCTTTAATTTCCGTATTTAGGCAAGAACGAAACTTACGACGCGATGGTATCGAAGCATGGAGCTGGTCACATCGTGACATTACCTTAGAAGATGGTACTGAAATAAACAATGTGTATACGCCCGGTGGTGGTGGCTCAGCCATGTTCACTCAAGAACGCATTAGAACAGGATTCAACTTAACACTTCAGTATCGTCCATCTGACAACACAGATATTACTTTCAACGCGCTAGATTCTACAATGGAGGCTAACAATGCAAACCAGAACTTTCTCTGGCTTCCAGGCTATGGTAACTCTCAATACACCTCTTTAGACGTTGTTGAACACGACAAAGTAGGGAAATTTGCACAAGCGGGCACAATGGGCCTTTCTCCTGACGGCAATAATATTCTTGATGAAACGAAAATTCGTAATTCAAAGCTCAAAACCAAATCATATGACTTAAAATTAGATCATGAAGGTGAACTGTGGAGTTCTTCATACCACATAGGTGTCACGGAAGGCTCTGGTGGAACACAAACAGACCGGAGTGTGGGATGGGAAGGCAATGCTGTTCATAGTTTTAATGCGTCACAAAAAGAAAGCATTGGAACCAGCTATGCCAATGACCCTGCTGATGGCAGTAAATGGGACCTCGGCTTCTTACGTTATGACAGCAACGATGCATTGGATAAAGAATACTACCTTCAAACTGATTTTGAACGACCGGTTGACTTAGCTGTATTTAGCAAAATTAAGATAGGTGCTAAGTATCGAGACCATAAAAGAGAAAATGTTCGCTTACGTTCACAAACACGAACGGACTTAAACTGGAGTTTAGCTGACTACTCATTTGCCTCCCCCAGTGACTTTTTATCTGGCATTGGTACAAATGACACGTTACGAAATTATGCAATGACAGACCTCACTACGACACGTGCGGCTGGCGATGCGCTAGATTGGCAATACGGATTGCTTCATGATAGTAACTTCGCTATCAAAGAAGAAATTTTGGCCGGTTATATTAAAGCAGATATAGATGTTGAAGGTATGCGCGGTAACCTTGGTGTCAGGTTGGTAGAAACACAACAGACTACCGGTGCTTATGTCGGTCCGGCTGATGCTAAAGTTTGGAAAGAAGAAGACACCAGCTATTTTGATATTTTACCCAGTATTAACCTTGCCATTGACCTTGATGAAGATATGTTACTGCGCTTTGGCGCAGCGAGAGTTATGACTCGCCCTGATTATGCAGCAATGACCAATGCCACAACTTACAATACTGAAACGCGTGTTGGAACTGGTGGCAATTCAAAAATTGATCCATATCGTGCCACGCAATTTGATATTGGATATGAATGGTACTTCTCTGAAGCTGGCATATTCTCAGCGGCGATATTCTATAAGGATTTGCAATCAACACTTGGGAATAATACGCAAACAGAAATATTTGACGGTGTGCCTATTGAGATTAGTCGTCCGATTAACGGTCCGTCTGGCACCTTACAAGGCTTAGAATTAGGCTTTCAAACTGAATTATCTGAAGGGTTCGGTATCTCAGCCAATTATACCTACGTAGATGGCGAGTCCAAAGATGTTGACGGTAATGATATTCTTATTCCTGGTATATCTGAAAGTACGTTCAACTTTAGCACTTATTATGAAACAGAGACATATAGCGGTCGAATTTCATACAACTACCGAACAGGGTATGATACTGGTAGAGCATGGCCAGGATACCAAGATGCCTATGGCCAAATTGACGCAACACTGAGTTACAACGTTACCGAAAATATTACCGCTGTTTTTGAAGCCGTTAACTTAACAGACGAGCATACGTTTAGTTACCAAGAAGAGGGCGTCGAGCATGCTCTTACAGGTGTGTATGCCGATGGCCGTCGCTTTGTTGCTGGTATTAGATTTAACTTCTAGTCGAAGATTGTATAGCTAACACAGATTCGACTATCCATGGATGGACGCTCCTTGCCCGGGGCAAAAGCTGATAGCAGTTGCTATCAGCTTTTTCTTTTATCCACCTGATATAGGCTCGGAAACTGGTATTTATAAAATAAAACAGTACAATCGATTGTAAGGAAATTATTGGGTTACCCGCCCTGTTATCTTTTCATCATAAATCAATAAGGCACTATGAATTTCAACCGACTGATTGTCATACTAAGCATCTGCTTAGTAATTAAAAGCCAAGTCGTATTTGCAGATTTATATAGTGCTACTGTCGCTTACCAGAATAAAAACTACCGCTCTGCGTATAACTCATTCGAGCAATTGGCACAGTTAGGTAATGCTGATGCGATGTATAATTTGGCCGTCATGTCTTTACATGGTCAAGGGGTCACACAAAGTAAACCTCGTGCTTATGCATGGTTCATGCTTGCTGGTGAGTTTGGTTCACACGATGCCCAACAAACGGCACAGCTGGTTTTACAAAGTTATAATGACCCTCATGCTATGACCGACATGTACCAAACATTACAAAAACTCTATTCTTACGATGTTATTTCTAAACTGCTCTTTCCTGCTTTGACGCCCAATTCCACATTCCCTCTGTCTAGAACAACTTATGTTCCCCCAAAATATCCAGATGAAGCTCGGCGACTGGGACTTGAAGGTTGGGTATGGGCCGAATTTGATATTGACGACAATGGTAATGTAACAGATATATCTATTGTTGACAGTCACCCAAAGAATACCTTTACAGCCAGTATTCTGAATGCTTTAACACATTGGAAATACGATGTTACGACCCCGATATTCAATCGTTCTTTGACATACCATTTCACCACTTTCAAAGGTAAGCAATATGACAAAAGTTTGGGGGCACAGAGAAAAGAGTATCAACGAGAAATAACACAACATATTGATGCTGCAGAACAAGGAAACGGCAAAATACAATATTACATTTCTCAATGGTTAAACTCTGATAAGTATAATGCAAGCAGGCTATTAAAATATCACTGGCGAGATGATAATGCAGATGCAGCCTTATTATTAGCCGCAGCCAAGAACAATTATCCTTTAGCTCAATATAAACTCGCCACCAGCTTAATGAGCGCAAAAACATCGCACCCGAACAAACTGGTTGGCCTAAATTGGCTACATAAAGCCGCTGATCATAACCTAGCGGCAGCGCAATTCAGGCTCGGACTTAGCTATTTACAAAAAACTGAAAGTTATTATGCACCAAATAAAGGCATTAAATGGCTTAAGCGTGCAGCACAACAGCAACACCTCAGAGCTCAGTTGACACTCATCAAGGAGCTGATCCGCAATGACACCGCAAGTGAAACGATATATAAATGGATAAACAAAGCACGCGCTTTAGATAATAACCACCCCACTCTACTACTTTACCAAGCGCAACTAGCCCCAGTTCAATCTGCAGCTAAAGCACTCGCGTTAAAGGCCAAAAAATCGGCTCTTTCTAGAGCATGGTCCACTCATGAGATTGATTCGTTCATTGCGTCTTTGGAGTAAAGTGATGCAGTACAATGTCCGTTTCTATTCCATCCACTTTATTAATAAGTATATGCTCTCCTCGCCAGTCAGTACTTAGTGAAAGTGGAACGTTAATATCATAAAGATACGTACCTAACGCTTTGACTCTCACGTTTTCTTGCCTGTCGGTGTAATAGCAATACAAATACAGCTGATGACCCTGACGTAATACGTAATAAATGCCTTTCTCAAATAAGGCTGGCTGATATAAACGAAGCGAAGCGCGAAGCTGATTTGGGTCAATATCTTGTGCAGTATATTTCAACAAATAGGATGTAGCATCATCCAAAAAACCTGTAAAACTCTGATTCTTAGACGCCAGTGCTAACTCATCTACTTCCACAGATTTAACACCCTTAGACAACAATCGATTTGTCGTTTCATTCAATGAGTATTGCCATAACTGCCAAGTGCCCTCTGAATGTTTCGCTTGATAATAGATTGATTGCCCGTCAGCACTCCAAACCATATTCCGTGTTTTATTGTAATCTTGAATAATGGTGACAAGTTTCTTAGAAAACAAATTAATTAAGTAGGTATCACCACGATTAGAAACAATCAGTAAGTTGTTCCCTTTTGGTGAGAAAAGCAACTGTTTTGGAAATACTTGGCTTGGTAACAACGCAAGTAAGCTCGCGGTAGGCCTTTGTCTATGCTTAACCCAGATCTCAACTTGCGCACGTTGGCTTTTTACTTGCTGATCATAAGAAGCAAACGCAAACCAATGTCCATCACGTGAAACCTCCGCTAGTATGTCTAGTTTTGCTGCGGAAGAAATCGCGATTAAATCAGAACTGTCACTTTCATTCGATTTATCTAAATGATACAAATTGACCTGAGAAATCCCTTCTGAGTGCGCGACATGGCCATGATTAAAGTCAACCGCAATATCTGTAATAACGCCATTTGGCGTATGTATTTTTTGCGATTTCCCAGTAATATCTGAAAGACTTAATGAGTCATCACCTGTCCAATAGGTACCACGTTCTCTTCCCCATACAACAGGGCCTTTGACATTTGCACTTAACAACCTTTTATTTAGATCACCATGAAATTCACTCTTTGATAGCAGTTGGTTTTTTCCCTGCTTAGCATGCGAGAATAGCAGCATTTGGTTGTTTGGATTTACATCATGTAGCATACCTTGGCTATCTGAGTATTCAGTCTCTTTTGTGATAATGAAGCTATTTTCAGATTCAATATGATAACGCGTAATTTTTACATCCTCGTCGCGCCACTGCTGCGCATAAATTGCAGTTTCTTTTGGCCAAAATAAAGGGTTAGGCCCTTGCGCTGGATCGCATTCAAATAAAGTCGTTTCAGGACTCAAACGCCACATTTCTATTGTACTATCAACAGAAAATACGCGAACAGTACATGAAAACGGATCATACCGATAATAAGCAAGCCACTTTCCATCTGCGGACCAAACCGGCGCTTCTTCGCTATACCCTGTACTCTTTAAGTTATGTAAAGACTGAGTTTTCATATCAATGACGGATAGGTCAAACTGTTCTTGATTATTACCCACGTGACTAAATGCCAAATAACGCCCATCGGGAGAATAGCGTAAATAAACTTCAGCCCCTGGTGAGGCTGTTAGCCTAGATTGATATTTATAGTCAATAGTTTGAGCGGGGGTTGTAAGCAGAGCCCCGGTAACCTTATAACCTACAGCCCCAAATAACAGCCCCCCTAAAAGCCAGTAGATAGGTCTATTTTCTTGTGCTCTGATGAGTTTCGAGGCGATGTCTGGCACATCATTTACGGCAGCAATTAACTGATAACCAACCCTAGGAACTGTTTTTATAAATTGCGGCCTACTTTTATCATCACCGAGCGTTTTACGCAGTTGAACAACCAACTGACTGACTGAATTGTCACTGACGATAATATCAGGCCATAACGTTGTGATAATGGTATCACGCGACACTGTTTTACCTTCATTGTCTAACAATAGCTGTAACAGTGCCAATTGCTTTACTTCAATCGTACGCCATTGCTCAGCCACTTTGACGCGTAACCCAACAACGTCTAATTCAACATCATTAATTAACAGTTTTTTGGGCCTATTCTGCTGCATAGTGTCCTAAGTACAATGTAAAGGTATGGTTAAAACCGTAATAAAAGAGTATGATATTTGGCATTAATAATACACTGATTATCAATAGTACAATACGCAAAAACGGGTTTATTTACCCAAAGCTGTATGGGGAAGCTAAATGGTTCATCGTCGTTATTCATTATTCTTATTAAAAATATTGCTCTTTCCTACACTTCTATTGGCAAATACACCGCAGCAAACGAGTGACAACACGCTTGAAAAAATACAAATTAGGGGATTTCATGACAGCGTTGTCAAGTCTCTTAATAATAAGCGATTTAGTGATCAAATAACAGACTCTATTAGCGCCCAAGAAATAGGTAAGTTTCCAGATAAAAATGTCGCAGAAGCTTTACAACGTATTACCGGAATATCTTTATCTAGAATACAAGGTGAAGGTGAAAGAGTCGGCGTTAGGGGCACAACGCCAGAACAAAATAGAACCTACCTTAATGGTCAATACTTAGCATCTGCTGATTGGTGGATTTCATCTCAGCCAAATCGTGGCTTTAACTTTACTTTGTTACCTGCCGATATTATTGCTTCTCTCGAAGTATATAAAACCCCACAAGCAGATCAAGACGAGGGCTCTCTAGGCGGAGCTATCAATATCAAAACGTTAGACCCTTTACTCACTGATAACCGCTTTTTGGTGCTAAATACTCAGCTACAGTATAATGATTTATCAAAAGAACTTGACCCTCAACTGTCCGTAATTTTTAACTATAAAAACCCCAATGAAGATTTCGCAGCACTATTTACGGCCACTCAAAATAAAAGACAACTTCGTCGTGATGGTTTAGAGTCATGGGGCTGGCATGAGCGAAATTACCAATTTGATAATAACCATGATTTAGTGCCAGTTAAAAAAGCCGAAAATGAAAACCTGTCAAATATTTGGACGCCAGGCGGAGGGGGCTCAGCAATATTTAATCAAGCGCGCATTTTATCAACTGTCTCAGCCAATTTCGCATATAAGTTCAACCACCATTGGCAGTTGAACACACACCTACTTCACTCAGAATTACACGCCGACAACACAAATCAAAACTTTTTATGGCAACCCGCAAAAGTTTTAGATTTAGGTGGCAAGATAAAAGGGGCTGTCCTCAACAAAAAAACACTGACTTACGGACAATATAGCCAACTAGAGAATGAAATGTTCAATACCAGCATGGAGGCCATTTGGCGTAATTCTAAAATAAGAACACAGAGCATTCATTTCGATTTATTATATTCAGGCCCAGTGTGGCAAACTCAATACCAAATAGGTTTCAGTCACGCGCAAGGCGGAACCAGCGAAGACAGCACGTCACAATTTTCTGCAAATACCCAATTTAGTGTCGATACACGACAAGAACAAAACATCATAGCCCAATATGACATTTCCCCTCTCGATGCACAGCGCTGGTTCCTAACCGAAGCAAGAAAAGATGCGCAGCATGGTAATGACAAAGCACACTTCGCACAAATTGACTCTACTTATCAACTTGAGCACCCAGTTATATCGAGTATTCAAGTTGGCCTTAAGTATCGAGAACATCAACGAGATTTCCGTCGCCTACGGTCAATCAATGGCGGTTTAAATGGACTTGCAGGACAATTAAACACCACGTTAGCAAATTACCCTGCAGCTGTTGCGAATGATTTCCTACACGATATCGGCAACGAACAAACACTGAAACAATATAGCTTTGTCAATATTGCGCAATTAAACAATGACTTTGAGTCACTCGGTTTTGTACAAACCGTGGAGCGAGCCAGTCGATTTAACATCGAAGAACGAACATTGGCTGGGTATTTTAAATTAGCTTTAGACAGTGATTTTTATCGATTAAATTTAGGTGTTAGAGCCGTTTCGACTTGGCAAAATGCCGCAGCACTTAAACAGCTCCCAGTTAATTCAGTGAATACTGAACTTAAATGGGTTAACGACAAAAAATCCTATTTAGATTTGTTACCCAGTATCAACCTCAACATTGAACTGGCAGATGATGTTGTATCTCGATTTTCTTTTGCTCGGGTCATGTCGCGAGCACAATTTAACCACCTAATGCCATCAACTAACTACAATGTGACCCAAGCACAAGGCCAAGGAGGAAATCCTGATTTAGACCCCTATCGCGCCACACAATTTGACGCCAGTATTGAATGGTACTTTCAAGAAGGAGGTCTTACTTCTGCAGCGGTTTTCAATAAAAATGTCGACTCCTTTATCGAGTTCAAAAGAGAGTTAGAGCGCCATGAAAATATTTTAATGTCAATTGACCGACCTATCAATGGTAACGGCGGAAGTGTCAGAGGAGTCGAACTAAGTTATCAACAATATATCGCTTATGGGTTTGGCATAATTACCAACTATACTTACGTCGATGGCACTCGTGTACAAAACCTCACCTCACAAAAAGACCGAGTACCAGGCACTTCAAAACATAGTTTTAATATCACAGCCTATTATGAAGATCACTTTATCAGTACGCGCCTTGCTTATAACTTTCGGACAGAATTTGCCACGGGTGTTGGCGAAACGATAACTGATGATTATGGTCAACTCGACGGTAACGTCACACTTTCGGTAACCCCAAAAATCAAAGTCACGTTCGATTTTATTAATTTAACCAACGAAATTTTATATAGCTACGAAAGAAATATGTTTGCACCGACAGGAATTTACAGCAATGGAAGACGTTTCTATATTGGCGTTCGTTACCAACTATAAATTATCACGAATACAAATAGGGCCCAGTTATGCCCATGAAAATGAGGTTAAGCACGCTTTTTAGCTTGTTTATTCGCATACATAGCATTATCACTTCGCTCAACCATGTCTTCTAAAGGTACTTTATCAACAGGGTCATAAATACTGTACCCTACACTTACACCTATAAGTTGAGTATAGGGCTTATCTTTCAACACCCCCACATATTTTTCTATTAAACTCTTGCACCACTGCGAAATAAACGCGTCGCTTGATGATAACAACATAACTACAAACTCATCTCCACCAACCCGTGCCTTAATATCAGCATCTCTACTGGCACTTTTCAATAGCGTCGCTAATGCAACAATACAGTGATCACCGCTTTGGTGGCCATATTCATCATTCACTTGCTTTAAGTTATCAATATCAAGATAGACGATGGCAACATGCTGCATAAACCGGTGTGCATCTTTTAGCCTTTGTTTTGCGAGTACATTAAATCCACGTAAATTATTTATACCGGTGAGTTCATCTTCTAACGCAAGTAACTTTATTTTTTCATAATCAACAATTTGCCGTAAATCCCCCTCTATAATTGTTTTAAATTGCGAAAGGAGCTGCACCAAAATTGGTGGGTAATCCGTTACTTTAGTATCGATAACACAAATCGAGCCAAACAGTTCACCATCAGGCCAAAACAGTGGAAAACCTAAGTATGAGCGCACAGGCCCCTCACTCACAGGTTGTACTTGACACCACATGGCATGATTAGCTGCATCACCAACATACAATGATTGCTTTGTTTCCATCATATGTCGACAAAAACTGCGCATTTCCCAAGGCCAGTTACTATTTTGAGCTAAAAAATTATCATCATTATAACTGGTCGCAACAACATTAAACTCATCTTCTCTGAGCTGAACAACTGTACCACTGGCCGCGTCATATAGTTCTGCAAGTGTATTAACCAGCTGCTGCCATTTTTGACAATCGAAAAAAGGATGGGGGTGTTTCACAAAACAATTATTAATATCGATCATATTATTACCTCAAGCACTCCTGTAACTATAGCTAACTTTGGCAACAAAGCAGCGTTGACCCACTCAATGATCAGATATTTTTTCTCAATAAAAAAGGCCAAACGTCCCCTGTTTGACCTATTATGCAACACCACTTTTGTATGGTTTAAAAGAGACCTTTATTCCAAGCAATTTGGCGCCATGGCTTCGTTAAAACGGCTTGAAAACTTCTGCTGTGAGACCCTAAGTTCCTTGTTACTATCACTTGTTATGACATCAGAGGAACTAGATAACAACCAAGTCATGCAGCCTGCTTTCAATTTAAGTGGTTTTCGAGACATGCCAATTTTTGGATAAAAATACCCCCGTCTATTTAACGCAATTAAGCCATATACTTTTTGCTGTTGGTGTAATTGGATCACCTCTTCAACACGCTGCTCATCAAACCACGCTAACGCCCTGAGCTCATTAACGAGCTCAGGTTTAGCACTTTTATCTGTTGAGTTAGTCACCACACAACCACCTAGTAAAAAAATCCAGATGAGATGCTTGTAATTCAACATCTTAAAACCTCCATGCAATAAACCGCCTGAAGGCAATGAGCATTAAAATGACCCCTGAGAAGAACAAAGTACCACTACTACCACCTGAATCAGATACAGGCTCCGCAGGTGTAACTGGCACTGTGGGTGTTGGATCTGGCGTTGGCTCAACAATAGCTTCCGTAACATCAATCGTAACCGTACCTATTCCTTTTCCACCATTATTATCGTCGACTTCATAGCTAAATTGTTCTTGCCCTGTAAAGTCAGCACTTGCCTGGTAAATGAGCACCGCCCCGCTAATAGTTACAGTGCCTGTCCCGCTATAATCAACCATGCTTATTTTCAGTTCAGTACTGTCTATGTCTGTATCATTGTTTAACACGTTCAATTCCACGGTTTCACCTTGAACAACCGTACCACTATCAGCCGTTGCCACTGGCGCATCATTAATGGCTGTGACGGTTACTTGAGCACTAAAATCAACCAAAGCACCTAACTCATCAGCAACAGTAATAGGAATCGTTAATGCACCGTTATAGTTAGCGGAGGGTGTTACTTTTAAACCGTCTAACGTGTAATTATCTCCTTGTTGTGCGGTCAAGGTGAAGCTCGTACTATCGATATCCACAATATTAAAATGCGTTAAACTTAACGTTAACGACGCATCTTCATTAACCGCTATATCTTGTTGACCTGTAATTGTGGGGGCGTCATTCACAGCGACTACGCTAACCTTGGTTAAAAAGTTAACACTGGAATTATTCCCATCGCTGACACTCACGGGAACTGTTAATTCACCAAAGAAATTGGACGTAGGTGTAATTGTCTCACCATTAACTGTATAGTTCGTGCCTGTCGAAACCGTAACTGTCAATGTCGAATCGGGTTGTTGATTAATGACCGTAAACATCGCTGGCGTCAACAATAGACTTGCGTCTTCGTTCATACTCAATGTGTCTTGTGCAGTAATAGAAATAATACTGCCCAGTTGAAACTCTTGAGATAATGCATAAAAGATCCCTGTACTACATTTCACCATTACTCTGGCTTTATTATCGGCACTGCCTGCTAAACTAACCGTTTCAGAACCATCATTCGGTGTATTTTCTAGTAACATCTGATCGAATGATGTGTCGCCTGATGACTGCATAATGTTAACATTTGCACACGAAACGGGCGTCTGATCTGTATTGGCAACATTCCATTGCACATTGACTGAATTACTTCCCCCTAACATAGTTGAAGAGGTTGGAGATGTTATTGCAAATGGACCCGCAGACGTTGTGGAGGTAACGGTCATTGCGTCATAATTTACCCCGCCCTCTCCATCTCGAACGACTAACCGAAAATTCATAGTTCGATTTGTTGTTGGGTACGCTTCGCCTTTCGTAGTCGTACCGTTCATCACATCTTCAAGCTTTGGAAAATAACGCGTCGCGCCACTACTAGGTAAATAAGGCCTAAACAATGGTCCTTCACCATTATCAATGAGTTGGGATGCCCCTAAAGTTGTGGCCCCCAAATCCATTTGCTCCCATGCATAACTTAATGTATTTGCAGTGTTTTGATCTGTGGCAGAACCCGATAGCATAAATGGCGTATTGATTGGAATAGTGTAATCTAACTTTGCGTCTGAAATAGGCGCATTATTACCAATTCCCACAGGTGTACCACATGTAGAGCCTGATCCCGTCGTTAAATGCGTATTCATTTCATCAATACTGTGTGAATGAAACATGGCAATGGAATTTTGAGCCAAGTTATCGTCACCACAAATACCTGCATAGCTCATTATGGTTATGCCACTGCCTGGCTCATACGCCGCAGAACCCACTCGCGTATTGCAAGAGCCGCTTGAACCATTATAGGTATGATTAGCGCCAAACTGATGCCCAATTTCGTGGGCTACATAATCAACATCGTATGCATCACCTTGAGGCGTAGAAATCCCTGTCATACCCCATGCTTTTGCACCTTCCGAACACACAACCCCTAAACCAGCTAGACCGGCCCCCGCTGTGGCCATAAGATGGCCTACATCATAATTCGCCGTACCAATTATGGTATCTATTTGAGTTTGAACTACGCCTAAAGTGTCGTCTGCATTGCCATTATCATACGGGTCATTGGCTTCAAAAATAAGGGCATCATTGTTCGCGATCAGCTCTAATTTAACAGCAAGGTCGGTTTTAAACACCTGATTCACTCTATTTATGGTCGTCACAATGCCATTCATTGCCCCCACTTTGCCACCAAAAAAAGCAGTGTATTCATCACTGGTTGTTACCGCTAAACGATACGTCACAAAGTCTACGTTGCCACCGTTACCAATCAAGGGTCCACGCGGCTGTGTGTTTTTAAGTGTTAATGCGTCCAATTCAGGCGTGAGCACCTCATCGCTCCACGCCTGCTGCCTAGCGGTTTTTTTATAAAGCTTTAAAATACCGCTGTCCGCAGGATCTAAATATAGACGCTCCCCATTAATGTAATAAACGCCATGCACGCCATTTGGCCCGATATCAAATCGACCTTTATTACTTGAATTACCTACTTCGTAACCTGCAAAACTGCGAATGGATGGAAACTTTTCTTGCAGCGCCTGCGCCATTATTGAGTCATGTGAGATAGAAAACTGTACAAATTTGCCGCTTAACGTTGGCAAACTAATGCGTATTGAGCTGTCATTGAGTGCCACAGCCATCAAATCTTTCTGTGCCTTTTGAATATCTGCTGAGAAATATCGCTCGCTCGGATTGACAGTACCTTTTTGCATGGCAGTTTTTGATAAACTGCCGTCTATTGCTTGCCATGACCAGTTACTTTGCTCATTGGCTAAAGCGGTAGACATACTGCCGCCTATTATTAGACTGTACACAACTATGTTCATTATTGATTCCAACATTTTATTTAACTTAATCAGTATAGAAGCCTGTAAGTGAATTGCCTGAGCTTTTTAAAAAAACATAAAAAGTATATATAGAACAATTTGATAGATTCACAATGCAGTATTACCTCCTCCCCAAAACTCAACACAACACCAGCCTAAAGACTCAAATAAAATAAATTAATTCATACTTTTATATATTATAATACGCAATTAAACCGCTCAAAAATTGCTATTTAACGTAAATAAATCAAGGACTTTATAGTGACTTCAAAGTTAAAACTGAACTTAATTACCCTAACTATGACCTGCTGCCTTTTTCCATTGGCAAATGCACAACAGTTACTGAACAATGGTGCCTTTGAAAAAGCATCCCAACACTGGAGTAGCTCAATATTCACCAACGATGTCTCGATCTCTGCACATGAAAAGTTTGGTAATATTGCCGAATTACCGCCACATTCTTCATTGGCGCAAACTATCGAAACAAAACAGCTGTTTCATGAGCAGTACTGGTTAAGGTTTGATGCTAAGTTGCATGTTCAGGACATTCAAACGCAACATCTTCAAATTGGTTTCCACGTCAATAATGAATATGTCTTGCTATCCACTCTTTCTTTACAAGAAACAAACCTTTTCTCTCAATTTCATACCCAAATAACAGTATCTGAACCACTTAAAAGCCTACTTGCAACGCATGAACAAGCTTCACTTTCAATAAAAAACACTTCAAATAATGCCACGGTATTTATCGACAATATTTCTCTTTCAGGAATGCAAACTGATAGTGATGCAGACGGTATTCCCAACACTTGGGAAAATGCCAATGCGACTAACGCATACAGTAATGATGATAAATATTCTGACCTAGATGGAGATGGCTACTCAAACTATGCTGAATACGTCGGCCAATCAAACCCAAGTTTGTTTAGTAGCACACCACCTACATCAACGCATGTCGTAACTTCAACCTCATGTGATAACGCTAGTATTGGCATTTTAAAATATGAAATTGCCTTATCTGAACTGCAATTTTGCGATGGTGCATCGTGGCAAGTAGCCGCAGCACCTACAGGTGATAAAGGTGATAAAGGCGATAAAGGTGATAAAGGTGATAAAGGCGACAAAGGTGATGTAGGTGCCGTTGGTATCAAAGGAGACAAAGGAGATACCGGTAATGTCGGTGCTAAAGGCGATAAAGGAATTCAAGGGATACAAGGGATACAAGGAGTCGCAGGAACATCGTCATGGCAAGACCTCACAAATAGCGTTGTCACTCATGTTAACGTAGGCATAGGCACGCTTACCCCTTCAGTCCCATTAGAAGTGGTTGGTAACGTGATAGCTGCCACTCCAACCCAAGCAAACCACTTAGCAACAAAAGCTTACCATGATGCTGAACAACTTAAACAAGATCAAAAATATCAACAGTTACTTGCGCGTATTGCATTGCTAGAATCTAAAGTAGGCATTCTAGAAGACAAAGTCAGTGGCATAGGTAAAAATTGCTTAGATATCAAAAATAAGTTTACTGATGCCCAATCAGGTTTATATGAAATAGACCCAGACGGCGCACATTTAGGGGTTGAACCATTTAAAGTATGGTGTGATATGGCACACCAAGGTGGTGGATGGACCTTGTTTGCCAACCATAAAGATAACATCGAAAATATCGTTGCAGGAGATATTATATCTCCAAATTCATATGCGGTGATGCAGTCACAACGTTGGCAGGCACTGAGAAAAACCGTCACAGGCGGCATGATGTTCATTGATGAACATCAAAATATTACGGCAGTTACACAAACGAAGATGATCAATGCAAACTGTCGAAATATTCATTCGGAAGATGACTTAGCCAATTTATCAACTGAAGGGGAATATGGCTTAATTTGGCTTCATGAAGATACCAATTGCAATGCTTCATGGGATTATGCGGGTGTCATTTTAGGCGATAAAGACTCGACTCGCGTTAATTCTTACACGTATCAAGGCGCGTCAGTACTTCAAGCCCCCAATTCAAGTACTAAGTTTGATGTTTGGCCATATGGCACGGATGAAAGCTCTCGGCACCACCAAAATGAACTACTTTATTACGTAAAATAAAGTCGTTATTCTGCCGATTCAAGTGTCGAAGAACCTGGATAAGGCGCCATGTGTACATCGCGCCTTATCCACTTACTAACGCAACAAGGTATAAAATCGACTGGTCACGCCATTCCTCCATCCAAAACCCTGTTGAACCTGATACTCGCCGCCTCCTGTGGTGTTTTCAGGCAATACAACGTTATATTTTTCTAACCCCCTCCGAGTCGCAAAGTCTTTTTCGAGCATTGTAAGCCAGCGTACCATCATTTCATTGGTCTCTACCTTATAGCCATACTTAAGCACCACTTGTACCGCAAACCACTGCAGTGGCGCCCAGCCATTTGGGCTATCCCATTGTTCTGTTATTTCACTTAAACAGCTGACTAATCCACCTAGTTTCAAGAAGTCGTTCATTAGCCTATTTGTGACAAACTGCTCTAGCCTTATATACCACACAAACATACAATTTTAGCGATGTGCTTACATTCGATTTAGGCCTACGCAGTGAAAATTACAAAGTTGACTACTCTGTTGATGAAGGGCTAGATGGAATTATCAATAAGTTTGTGACCTATGACGAGTGAAAAACGTCATGGACATTGGGTGCCAATCAGAAAATTAATGGTGAAGTAGCTATTTTTGTTCGCATCAATAAAGGCTACAAAATGCCATACTTTGACGATTTCAGAGGTAATTA
>NZ_JAGJEF010000031.1:0-50706 GCF_018100875.1 Pseudoalteromonas sp. MMG012 | reverse complement strand
GCGGTGATAGCCGAAGCACCATTTTTTTGTTGCGCTGTAAGTAACGCCACTAGTTCTGTTTTATGCGCCACTAACTCTGCTTTTAGCTCAGCACTGAGCTTGCCTGACTTTTTCCGAAACTTCAGTTGACCCTGATCATCCAGAAATAACGTTACGCCCTGTTGTTGTGCTTTTTTTAGCGTATCTAAAACCATTACAATACTCCCTCATCCTCAAACTCTTCATTATCAACGCCTGTCGTCAATAAAACTGATAGCTGCTCAATCAGCTCTGCCTGCTGCCTAACCGTCTGATAATTAAACAGTTGGCCAATTTGAATGACACAAGAAAATTGCTTTTGAAGCTCTACACTCAAGGTCATTACCAATAGTGAATTTCCACCAATATCAAAGAAATTACTATCAATACTCGGAGATTGCTCAAGTCGTAGTAGCTGTTGCCAAACACAGCAAAGCTGTTTTTCCAGTTCATTTGTCGCCGCCGCAAAAGGCTGAGCATCTTTTAAAGTTACAGATAGCAATGCCTTTTTATTGATTTTTCCATTAGCACTCAACGGTAATTTAGGTAAATCGACTAACTGTGCCGGACATAAGTAGTGTGGTAAATTTTGCCTCATTCGGGTTAACACCTGCATTAACACAGTCTCATCTTTAACTAACTCTGATCGCACCACATACGACACTAAACGCCGGTGTTCGCCTTCACCCACAATCAGTGACGCTGCCGCCTTAATTTCTGGTAGTGCCAGCAATTGTTGAGTAACCTCTCCTAACTCGATTCGAAAACCATGTAACTTAACCTGATCATCTGTACGGCCAACATAGTGCAGTTCGTTGTCAACAGAGTGTCGTGCAAGATCGCCAGTTCGATATAAACGCTCACCCAACTTAAACGGGTTAGCTACAAAATTGTGCTCCGTCAGCTCTGGGCGATTAAGGTAACCATTCGCTAAGCATTGCCCTGCAATATATAACTCTCCCACGACCCCTTTTGGCACAATTTGCATCGCTTCATCAAGTAAATACAACTGCGTATTCTCCATTGCATAGCCGATAGGCAAAGATTCTGTTCGTTCAAAATCTCGTCCGCTTACTTGGGCAATACAACAACCTATTACCGCTTCACTCGGTCCATAATGGTTATAAATGACGGCATTCGGAAAAGAGTGAGCAAGCTCTGCTAAAAGTGACACGGGAAAGAATTCACCACCAATCACAAATACATGTGCCTTTTGGTTTGATGTCGAGGTCATTAAATTAAGTAGTGCTCTGACATGCATTGGAGTTAATCTAAGTAACAAGCAGCCAACTCCTGACCCTGATAACAAATTAGCCAAATAAATCAACACATCCTCGCCTTGCGAAACATTCACAAACCCACCTCTCATTAGCGGTAGCAGTAATGCAGGAAGGCTAATGTCAAAACCATATGAGGTGGCTAGAAATGCGCCATTCAGATGCTCTTCATAGTAATTTTGCAAAGCGAACTGACAATAGTCTACAAGCGCCCGGTGAGCGACTTCTACGCCTTTAGGCTTACCTGTTGAGCCTGACGTATAGATAATGTACGCAGGTGCATCTGGCATATTTTCTAAAGGCGTGAGTATTTTACTATATTCACCAAATTGCCAATTGGATATGCTCAGTTCACATACTGTACAACGCTTTTCTTGCCAATGAGAGCTGTGTACATTAGTCACTAATACAATATCTAGTTCGGCATCTTCAATTATGCAGTCTAGCCTGTCCCCTTGATTTGATAGATCAATAGGCACAAAACACGCATTGATTTGGAATGCTGCAATAATAGCAATGACTATTTCAGGCCCGCGAGTTAAATATAAGCCAATACGACTGCCATGCCCCAATTGCTGCTGACGTAAATAGTCAGCCAATTGTGCCGACTTATCTGCGAGTGAACGATAGCTTAAATTCGAGCCATCATCGATTATTGCCGTTGCCTCTGGGGTGAGCATTTGCTGTTGATAAAAAGCATCTAATAATGGTACACCTCGACCATCGAGGTTAATTTCACCATGCTGTATGGCTAAATCAGCCGAGTTTTTCGTCAAACTCAATTTTGACAATGGCGTCATTGGGTGCGATAGCGTCTGGGACAACACATGTCCAAAGCTATTAACAACTCTTTGCATCGTTTCCTCTGCAAACAAACTCACATCATAATCAAACTCTAATTTGACGTGATCATCGTACTCAATGGCTCGAAGTGAAAGCTCAAATTTACTTTGTTGATTATTAAACTCAATCGGCTTAACCCATTGATCAAAATTCTTGCGGTCATCATTGTTTGCCTTTTGATAATTAAATAAAACTTGGATGAGTGGGTTGTAACTGGTGCTGCGCTTCGATGACAGCTGTTCAACCAACCACTCAAAGGGGGTTTCTTGATGACTTAACGCCGCAACAACAACCCCCTTCACGTGCTGCAAATACTCATTAAAGTTATCACTCGCATTGTAATCCGTGCGCAGTACCAATGTATTGACAAACAGTCCGACTAAATTATCCAATTCTTTACGGGGGCGATTCGCTACAGGTGTCCCAATGGCAATATCATCAACACCACTATAGCGGCAAATCACCACACTCAAAATAGCATGCAAATACATAAAGGAGGTTGTATCACTGGCTAATGTAGCCTGCTTCAAGGCTAGAAATTGATTACCATCTAACTTCATCGTCAATGTTTTACATTGATGAGATGCGAACTGCCCTCGACTGAAATCAAGCGGCAATGAGTTCAGTTCTGATAGGTTGTTTAATTGTTGTAGCCAATAATGGTTTTGCTGATCTATTTTCTCCTTCTGCTCGTGACTCTGCTGCCACAAAGCATAATCAGCATAATCTATCGGTAATTCGTTTAATTGGCTTTCACCGTTCTGACAAGCCGACGCATATAACGTACAAAATTCCTCTGCCAAAATCGCCATAGACCAAGCATCAGTCGCTATATGGTGTATACACAACATTAAGTAGCTACTTTTATCACTTTTATCACTTTTAATGTAGGTTGCTCTCAGTGGCAGTTGTTCTTGCAAATTAAAAGGCACTAACGCAAGCTCTGTAAAAATGTCACATATTGAACTCCACGACTGTGCTTGCGTTTCATCCAACAATAACCGCGTAATTTGAAAATGGGGCTTTGGCTCAATGACTTGCACAACGACACCATCCAAAGTTTGATACTTGGTACGTAATGTCCTATGTCGTAGAATTAACTCACCCAATACATGCTGCGCCAACACTAAATCAAACTGTTGACCCACTTCTAATACAACTTGCATGTTGTAATGTGCACTCTGGCCCTCATACAACTGATCAATAAACCACAAGCGCTGCTGCTGTAGTGATAGAGGCAAGCGGATCTCACTATGTTTGCGTGCTGAAATCATTTCATAAGGTGCTGTTTTTTGATTATCAATACACGTACTCAGAGCCGCTACGGTACTATTTTTGAAGATATCCCGCACAGTCAGCGCGCTAGAAAATTCTGCATTCAGTTCATTAACCAAACGAACACTCAGTAACGAGTGCCCACCTAAGGTAAAAAAACTATCATGTATAGACAGAGCAATAGTATGTTCCAACACGGCTTGGAAGTGCTGCATCACCTTTTTTTCGGTCTCTGTCGTTGCAGCTGCCAACTCTCCTGATCCTGCAACGACCTGATTCGCTAAAGACCGTTTATCGATTTTACCATTGGGCGTTAATGGGAAAGCATCTACACGTTTTATTCGTTCAGGGATAAGGTAACTCGGTGCCAGAGTCGATAACTTAAATCGCCATTGTTGCACCCAATCATCCGTTTCTCTATGCTCAGCCACGAACACCACAAATGCGACAAGCTGTTCTGAATTACCCATGCTTTGCTTTACGACCGCTACTTGCTCGCACTCTGTAAAACTACCGAGTAATCGTTCAACTTCCCCCAGTTCAATTCGATGTCCATTCACTTTGACTTGTTCATCATTACGGCCCAAACATATCAGCTCACCATTTGCATTCCAGCGAGCTAAATCGCCTGTTTTGTAAATACGTTCATTTGAATCTAACAATGGCAATGCCACAAAACGCTGCTGAGTAAGGTCAGAACGATGTAGATAACCAGGCGTAACGCCTTCTCCAGCTATACATAACTCCCCCACAGCTCCCAACGGGGCCAATTGCTGATATTCATCAAGAATGTATACCCGAGTGTTACCAACGGGCTTTCCGATACTCACAGCGTCAATAGTTACAGCGCCAACGCACGACCAAACCGTGCACTCTGTTGGGCCGTACATATTAAATACACGCTCAGGTAATAGTATATAAAGTTGTTGCGCAAGCTCATCACTGAGCGCTTCGCCACCTACCAGTAATAAATCAAGTTGACTTAACGCAAGCCGGCCCTCTTGGCTTTGTAGTAGTTCACGAACGAAACTCGGGGTTGATTGCAACCGGGATACATGCTGATTACATATTAAAGTAGCTGGGTTCCAATCTTGGCTAAATCGTTTAGCCATCATATCAGCTTGGCATTGGTATTGTTGCCGCCGCTCATCTAAAAATTGGATCCGTTGCGTGCGCTCTAATTGAGCATCAGAGCATGGCAACTTGCTGCCAACAACCAGAATATCATCAATGCCAATACGCGCAAAATCAGCAAGTTCTACAACACATGCTTCACGGTCTTTCAATTGGCCCAAAGCGCTTATTTTTTCATCCGCGGAACCATAAGAGATAAACAAAGAGATTCTAGGTTCATTATTATGTTGCGAGCTAAAAGCAGAAACCTTGTCTTTTAAATCAATCAACTCAGAACCTTGATAAAATATACCAAGTGAGAGACCACGTTGTGCAGCCTGCACATACTCCGTTAGCGAAGCAGTGCATGACAACACGACATCCCCCCCCCCCAACGACGAAGTATATCTAGTTACGCTACTTTGCGATCTTAGAGCCGCACAGTCGCTGGCCTCTAGCAAAGGTTTGTCATATTCATAAAACCCAAGCTTTGCCAGCTTATCCTCGATGTGTGCATGTGGGCGATCTGGTTGGATGATTATTTTCGAACCACACCTTAAGCTCCAAAATAACTCTAGTACTGAAATATCAAAACTAATGCTGGAGCTCGCCAACCAAGTATCTTGATGCCCAGTAGCTGGTAAAGCATTATCCATCGCAGCAAAAAAGTTAATGACATTGCGATGTGTCACTTTTACTCCTTTTGGTTGGCCGCTAGAACCACTTGTGTAGATAACATAAGCTAAATTATCTGCCGTACACTTCACTGGGTTAAGCACCATTTCAACACTTTCCTGCGGATTTAAAGCGTCAACCAAGTGCAGCTTGACCGCGGACTCATTACCAAATAACGGTCGCAAGTTTTCAGTAATAATAAGGTGTGCTAGAGCACTGTCATGAATAATGTAATTTAGGCGCTGTGCTGGGTAGCATGGATCTAATGGGACATACGCTGCCCCTACCTTTAAAATAGCCAACAGATTAACCAGCATTGACAATGAACGCTCTTGACAGAGCCCCACTAACTGACCAGGTAAAACACCTTGACGCCGTAATTGAGCTGCAACATTATCAGCTTGCTCGTTCAATTGAAAAAATGTCAGCGACTGCATATCAAACACTGCGGCTGTACTATGTGGATTAGCTAAACTCTGTGCTTCAATCCCATCTTGCAATAAAGCATCAGGGTTAAATTCTAATTTTGTTTCATTCAGCCGCTGGGTTAAATATACTCGCTGTGAAGCAGGCAATAAATCATAGCGATAACACGGTTGCTCAGCCGTTTTTGTCACCCCTTCAACTAACTGAACAAATTGACCCATGAGAGCATTAATATATTGCGCCTCAAACAGCTCGGTACGGTACTCAACAGTGAACTGTAAACCATTTTGGTCTTCTCGAGCATGCCAAGTAAGCTCATATTTTGCGACCGATTCCTGCTGAACTAATGGTTGAAACTCGAAAGGCAACTTAGCATCGTTTAATTGCTGTGCTTCAGTATTATCGAGAATCAACATGATTTGGAATAATGGCGAACAGTATAAGCTGCGTTCGGGTGCTAACTTTTCAACCAACAGCTCAAAGGGCGTTGTTTGCCGCGATAACGCATCCAGATTAATTTGCTTGACGTACGCTAACACTTCTTTGAAACTTAAAGATAAATCGCAATCTAACTTCAATATTAAGTTATTCACAAAAAAGCCAACTAAATTATCTAGTTGAGGGTGATTTCTATTTGCTACCGGCGTGCCTATTACAACTTGTTGATGTTGAGTATGCCGGCTAATCAAAATACTGAGCAAGGCATGCAGAACCATAAACAAAGTCACATTATGCTGAACAGCTAACTGCTTTAACCCATCTAACTGCTTCACCGAAAGGTGTGATTGCAGATTATTACCTGCAAATGTTTGTTGCTTTGATCTTGCCTGATAAATCGGTAGCTGATGCACGGCGTCCAGATCTTTAAGGTGTTCAAGCCAGTAATTTACCTGTTCAGCCTGAGCAGGTTTTGCCAGCTGGTCTCGTTGCCAGGCAGCATAGTCACTGTATTGAATCTCTACTTCCGCAAGCCCCTCTTTTACCCCATGCAAATTATTGTTATACAGTGCAAAGAAGTCCCGCAGCAGCAAATTCATTGACCAGCCATCAGTGGCAATATGATGGGTTGTAAGAAGTAAAACCCCACTTTCATCACTTCGGTTAATGTAGGTGCCACGTAATAGCACATCTTTCGTTAGATCAAATGGTACTGCTATCTCTTGCTGCTGCAAATTAGCAACAATGTGCTGTTGTTCCTCACTCGTGTAATTGCCAACCTCTACACGCGATAAAGCAAAGCGCTCTTTACTTGGTTGTAATTGTGGCTGTCCATGATGCGTTAGAATATTCATTTGTAATACTTGATGGCGCGCAATCAATGCCAGTAACGATTTTTCAGCGACATCAGTATCGAAATTACCTTTAATAGCAATGGCAAATGGCAAGTTGTACTGTGCTTGCTGAGTATCTATTTGGGTTAGTAACCAAAGTCGTTGCTGCGCCACAGATAAAGGCTTATTATCATCAGAGTCAATCACAGTGATAGGCTCAAATACTTCACTCTCACTGCTATCAATAAATAATGCTAAATCTTTAATACATGAATGACTAAAAATATCTTTTAATTGTAATTTCTTTCCAAGCAGCTTAGATACTTGGTTAATCAGTCGAACCGCCAATAAGGAATGGCCGCCTAACACAAAGAAATCGCTGGCAGCTGTTAGTTCATTAGTAGCAAGCAAGTCGCTGAAAATTTCAATCAGTTTAATTTCAGTGACACTTTGCGCGGCTTGCAGTATAGGCTTTTTAACTGTGTAAGGGCTAGGTAATGCTCGACGGTTTATTTTTCCATTTCGACTCAGAGGGAATGTAATAACAGACACATAGTATTGTGGCCTCATATAGGGTGGAAGTTGTGTGACTGCATGGTGCTCAAGTGTATTCTGTGTCTGCTCGGTATCATCACCACTAGACACAAAGTAGCAAACTAAATATTGATTTTCCTCATTTTCATGTAACAAGGTAACAGTTTGCTGTACCCCCTCACACTGGCTGAGTTGGGTATCAATTTCACCGAGTTCAACACGATGCCCTCGAATTTTGATTTGTTGGTCATTACGCCCTATAAACTCCAGCTGGCCTTCACAATTCCAACGTACCAAATCCCCTGACTTATAATAACGTAGAGAACTCCCTATATTTAGCACATCTGTTTTAAAGCACTGCTTATTAAGTTCGGCCCTTTGCCAATAGCCTTTAGCCACGCCAACACCACCAATCCACAACTCACCTATACCACCAGGCACTTGCAATTGTTGTTTGTCATCCAATACAACTAGCTGAGTATTCGTCATTGGCTTACCAATAGGTACCTGAGAAAAGCTTGCCAATGTCTCTACCTCTAAAGGATATAAACAACAGCCAACTACCGTCTCTGATGGACCATAGTGGTTAAATAATTGGCTATTAGGGAAAGCATGACACAATGCCGTAGCTAACTTTTGTGGTAGCGCCTCCCCCCCGATGACTAATACACACGTAGCGTGGACAGTTTTTCCTTCTAATATATGCAAAAGAGCGTGGCAATGGCTGGGGGTCATTCTCAGTAACACACCATTACCTTTTAGCTCCAAAAGCGTTGCTGCCAATTCAAAAATCACATCTTCTTCTGACAAGAACGTCACACAATCGCCGTTAAGTAGAGGAAGGTATAAGCTGGGTACACTGATATCAAAAGCCGGCTCTGTCACGAGCAACGCACCTAATAAGTTGCTTGTATAATAGTATTTATTCGCAAAAGCACAGTAATCCACTAACCCTAGCTGAGAAATTTCAACCCCTTTAGGCTTACCCGTTGATCCTGAGGTATAAATCAAATAAGCGATATCATCTAACTTAGGTACTGTTAAAGAAGCTTGCTCGAATTCGCATAACCAATCTGAGTCTAAACAATCATCCATTAACATGACATCGCAACCTTCACTCGATACCAATGTCATTAAGTTGCTTTGTGTTATAAGTAGTTCAGCATTAACGTCTTTCAATATTCCACCAAGCCGAGCTTCACCACTAGATTTATCTAACGGAACATAGGTTGCTCCAGATAACTGTACTGCCAATAATGCAATTAATAAGTCCACCTCTTTTGGCAGTAAAATCGCAACATGATCATCTAAACCAATTTCTTGATCCTCTAAATACCAGGCTAAATTTTTTGCTTTTTGCACTAGCTCTGAGTAATTTAATGAATTGTCGCCTGATCGAACGGCTATATTCTCTGGTGTTAACAATGCTTGTTGTAAAATTTGTTGGCTTATCGGTAAGTTTATTTGTTGTTGTTCTTTTCCTGTGCCCATCGCTAGTAGTGCTTGACTAGCTTGCTTGCTCAACAATGACGGAATAGGTTCGCCAGACTGATGAGTGGACAATGCTGACAAAAGCTGCACCATCGAGTCAGATAAACGTACAATAGACTCTTCATTAAACAGCTCGCACTTATAGTTCCAATCGAGCTGAAGTACACCATGTTCTTCGAACACAGTAAGGTCTAAATCATACCGTACTGAGTTCTCTTGCGACTTTAACGGCCGGATCTGTAAATCAGGTAAACTGAATTCAGACTGCTGATAATTTTGTAGTACAAATTTCACTTGTGCTAAAGGGTTATATGCCAAACTTCGTATTGGTTGTAGTGCGTCAACAACCTGATCGAAAGGTACTTCTTGATGTCCGAATGCTTGTTGGATCTGGTTTTTATTTGCAGCCAAGTATTGCCAAAAATCTCCTGCTTGCGGAATTGTCGAACGCAAAACTACCGTGTTCAAGAAACAGCCAATCAGTGACTGCACCTCTTCTCTTTCCCGTCCCGCAACAGGGGTTGCCATTACAATATCTTGCTCGCCACTAAAGCGAGACAAAATATAAGCAAATGCAGTCTGTAACAATATGAATAAAGTAACACTATGCGCCTTCGCCAACTCTCCTAATTGCTCGGTCAACTCAAGCCCTAATGGCACTTGCATCGTTTTTGATGTAAAGCTTTGTTGCTTAGGTCTCGGTCTATCAAGGGGTAAATTATGGATATCAGGTAAGTCAAAAAGGTATTCACGCCAAAAATCTAACTGCTGTGCTAAAGTTTGTTCATCCATTCGCTGAGTTTGCCAATGTGCATAATCAGCATATTGAATAGATAATGGCGTTAAACTCGACACTTGCCCTGTACTAATTTTCTGGTAGAGCTCTAAAAACTCTTTTGATAAAACCTCAATTGACCAACCATCAGAGGCGATATGGTGCATTGAAAATAATAAACAATGCAGCCCAGTCCCTCTATTTACACACGTCACCCGTAACATTATATCCGAGCTCAAATCAAACGAGTGGTACGCCTCAGCTTTAACCACATCTTGTAGCTGTGCGTGATAGTCCAAAGGCGTTAAATGGGAAAAATCCAAGACCTGTAATGGCACCTCAAAGTTATGATGTAAAAACTGTTGCGCTTGCCCATCCTGTTCATAATACCCGCATCTGAGTACCTCATGCCGTATAATTATTTCACGTAACGCAAGGCGAACTACATCAAGATCTAACTGGCCCTCTACATCAAATGCTGTAAATATGTTGTACTCGCTGCTGTTCCCTTCGCCCAGTTGGTGCAAAAACCAAAGCCGAGACTGAGATAACGATAAAGGCCTGTGCTCAATGTTTGGTCTAATCGAAATTGCATTTGTGACAGGTCGCTCTGCACTGTGATGCAAATAAGCAATGATTTGTTCTTTATGCTCTCCTATTGCTGCCTTTAACTCTGGTGTAAGCGCACCTTTTGGTGCAGTAAACTTCAGCTTTTGCTTTTCTAGGTACAGCTTAACGCCAGCGGCCAGTGCCATTTTTATTATTTTTTGAACCATTAAAACTCTCCAGATTCCATGTCTTCTTCAAGCTCAAACGCGTTATCTAAGCTGTTATTTTTTTGTGCCAGTTCAATTGCTAAAGCTATTTCAGCAACAGTTGGATAAGTAAACAAAAACAATAATTCCAACTGAGTAACAAAATGGGCTTCAATGGCATTTTTAAATGCAATCAATGAAATTGAACTACCCCCTAATTCAAAAAAGTTATCATGAATGCCTGGAGGCTCATGTAACCCAAGCGTAAGTTGCAATAGGTCAACTAATTCGACTTCAATTTCATTACTAGGAGCAACATAGCGACTGCCGCTACTCGCAATTGGGGAGGGTAAATTTGCTTTATCAATTTTGCCATTATTAGTAAGAGGTAACACTTTAAGGACGGCCCAACGACTCGGTTGCATATAGTTAGGTAATTGTGATTTCAACCAAGCTTTAATTTCATCAACCAACGCTTCCGTATCGCCACCTTCCTTGTTAATTAACCAAGCATCTAAGTGTTGTTGTGACTCGTCCACTTTAACAACCGCGCCATCCAAACGGTCATGTAAGGCCAATCGCAACTCAATTTCTGTTAACTCAATTCGGAACCCTTTAAATTTAACCTGAGCATCACGTCGCCCAAGAAATTCGATATTACCATCGCTTCGATAGCGTGCCATATCTCCGGTTTTATAAAGTTTACCCGCTTCTGATTGACACCATGGATCAGATAAAAAAGCCGCCGTTGTTAATTCGTTCTTGCGCCAATAACCTCGACCAACTTGCGTACCACCAATATAAATCTCTCCTTTTATACCAGGCGCTTGCAATCGTTGCTGTTCATCCAAAATATAAATTCGGTTATTCCCATCCGCTTGACCTATAGAGAGGAGTTCACCATAGTCTTTATCCTTCTCAACGATTAAATGTGAAACCGTCACTGTGGTTTCAGTTGGGCCATACGTATTCGTCAGCTGTGGTAATTTACCTTGCTGCGTAAACCACTGGTTAACACTGTGCAACTGTAACCCCTCTCCGCCTACAATGACGGTCTGTAACGTACTAGGAACAGATTGCGTTGGCACTTGCATCAGCTGGTGAAAAAATGCAGTTGGCAGGCTAACTAAGTTTATCTGATACTGTGCACAGAGCGCCCAAAACCCTGCGGTATCAGTTAGCCAAGTGTCATCACGTAATACGAGGGTCGCGCCAGTACTAAAAGTACCGAACACATCTTCAATAGAGATATCAAAACTGACAGCACTAAACTGCAAAATACGCATACCATTTTTGAGCTGATATCGGTCAACATGACCTGAAGTAAAATTCACCAGTTGCTGATGTTCAATCATTACTCCCTTAGGATTACCCGTTGATCCCGAGGTATACATTATATAAGCAAGTTGCCTACGCCCTATGTTAATAGCCGGTGCTTGACCCAGCTCGGAGTCAAATAGCACATTATTTTCATTCAAGCGCAATACTTGATAAAGCTTCTCTGGATGGATGTAACGCGACAGTTCAGCCTCTTCATTCAACAATAATAATGCTGGGTCGCAATCTTCTAATGTATACCGTAAACGGATATCAGGTTGCGTGATATCTATAGGTACATAAGCCGCACCCGCTTTCATTATCGCGAAGATAGCCACCATGAACATGGGCGTTCTCGGCAAGCAAATCGCGATTCTATCTTCTGATTGCACACCTTTACTTAGCAAATGATGTGCTAGCTGGTTTGATTTTGTCTCTAGCCAGTCATAGCTTAATGCGCGCTCACCCTCAATTAAGGCAATGCGTTCAGGGTAACGTAAAGCAATACATGTTAACTGCTCATGAAGTAAAGGAGCTAGATTATTTTGTACAGGCCTGTGATACGTTGATAATACATGCTGTTCTTGCGCAGGCGACAGCAATGACAATTCTGCCAGTGTGACATTCGCGTCCTCTGTACAATATTCCAGTACATTAAGAAAATAATCCCGCCACTGCTTCACAGCACAGCTGGCGTATAACTCATCTAAAAATTCAATTGTACAATTAAGGCCTGTGTGTGTTTCATCGACTATCAAGGAAATATCAAACTCAGATCGCCCCCCTGTTCTTGCCAATTCGGTGATGTGTAAATCAGGCAATTGAGTAGCTTCGTAAGCATAATGTAATGCAACCAGAGTTTGAAATACTGGGTGTTGATTTAAATTACGGTCTGGGTTTAAACGCTCAATTACTTGCTCTAATGGCGCATTTTGGTGTGCAAATGCTTTTGTACTGGTATCGCTAACTTGAGAAAACAGTTCAGATAGCGTCAATGTTGGCGTTACGTCTACTTTAAGTACAACCGTATTGACAAACAGTCCGATTAAATCAAAACATGCACGGTTATCTCTACCTGCAACTGGGATACCGATCTGTATCGTTTCGTTATCACTGAGTTTACTCAGTAATATTGCCCAGGCGGCGCTTAGTAACATATTTAAAGTTACTCCGTGCCTTTGAGCTGTTTGTTTTAAATCAAAGTACATTGAGGGTTCTAGAGTAAAGTGCTCTCGACTAGTAGTACCTGCAACTTTCGCAGACCGAGCGACGTCTGTAGGTAGTTTGAGGTCTTCACCCCGGACCTTCAAGGTTTCGCTCCAGTAATCCAAACTCGCTTGCAAAGCTTGTTTGTCTTGGTATTGCTGTTGCCACTGCGCATAATCAGCATATTGAATTGATAAAGGCGCTAATGTGGCTTTTGTTGCACTGCGCAGTGCTTGATAGTATTCAGTAAATTCTTGATGCAATACCTCGACCGACCAACCATCTGCAATAATATGATGCATGCTAATGAGCAAGACCGCCGCCTCTGCTTCACATTGAACGAGGCTTGCTCTGATCAGCCCTCCTGCTTGTAAGTCAAACCCCCGAACAGCTTCACTCTCTCGTAATATAGTCAGGTGTGCTTCTTGTGTTTTTGCATCCTTGTGCGTTAAATCATGCTGACGTAACGTAAATACTGAACTCTCCAGTACTTCTTGTCGTGGCGCTCCATCGCAGGTAATAAAACGACTGCGAAGTATGTCATGGCGTGCAATGATAGCCTGCAACGCTTTTTCAATGTACGCCGCGTCAATCTTCCCTTTAAGCTGCAATGCCGAACTCATTACATAGTGCTCACTCCCTGGCTGCATTTGCTCAATAAACCACAACCGCTGCTGTGCGTACGATAATACGCTGGGTTCGTTGCCCTCTCTGGGGCTGATCACCACTTGTTCCGTTTGTTCTTGTGACTCTATGTCTACCACTAAACTGTGTAAATTATGCTGACTAAAAATATCACTGAGTGCCAGCTCAACCCCAAACTCCGTTCTGATCTCTGCTTGTAGCTTCACACTCAACAACGAATGCCCACCCAATTCAAAGAAATGCTGATCTAAGCTAATTTCATCCTCTGACAATGATAATAATTGTGCACATATCTGTACCAACTTACACTCATTGACTGTTTTCGGCGCGACTCGTATGCGCTTCTGGCTATTTGGTGTCGGCAGTGATTTACGATCAACCTTGCCATTAGGAGTCAAGGGTAGCTGTGGCAACACCACCACTTGCTGAGGGATCATATAACTTGGTAAGTGTGTCCCTAATTCTTCTTGCACATAGCTATAACAGTATGAAGGTGATTGAGTCGTCACCACATAAGCCACTAAACGGCTTTGTTCATTCTCTCCTATAACTTGAACCACTGCTTCTTCAATTGCTACCAATGACAACAGTTGCTGCTCAATCTCACTCAACTCAATACGATGACCACGCACCTTAACTTGCTGATCTACGCGACCGACAATATCAAACGCTCCATTATCTGCCTGACGCGCTAAATCGCCTGTGCGATATAATGGTCCCTCATTATTCCCTAACGAAATCCCATCAATAAAACGCTCTGCTGTCAGCACATCTTGACCTAGATAACCGCAACTGACCCCATCGCCACCAATGTATAATTCACCGATACTGCCTTTCGGCTGGAGTTGATAACTGTCATTAAGGATATAAAACTGTGTATTCGCTATCGGTTGTCCAATATTCACAACCTCGCCTGATACACACTGTGCTGCAGACCATACGGTCGTCTCTGTGGGACCATATAAATTCCACACCGTGTGACCTTGTCCCTGTAACGCCATACTCAAACTGCTATCAAGCGCTTCCCCCCCACACAATATGTGCAACTGTGACGCAGCTTGCCAACGCCCCTCTGAAAGCAACATTTTCCATCCTGCTGGCGTTGCTTGCATCATGGTAATATCGCCTTGATTTAAGCGTGCCACTAACGCTACCGCATCCTGACGCATCGCATTATCGGCTAAGTGAACCGTCCCACCGACTAACAAAGGAAGATACAACTCCAATACATGAATATCGAAACTGATGGGCGTCACCGCCAACAATTGCGTCTCACTTCCACAGCGTAACTGTGCTGCCATCGCTGTTAAGAAGTTCACTACATTATGATGACTTACAGCAACACCTTTAGGCAAACCTGTGGACCCTGAGGTATAAATCACATAAGCACATGCCGTTGCAGCGCTCACATCAACGCATGACTGCACTAACGCTTGTGGGTACTGCTGACATTGCGCAATATCATATAATGATGCTTCCGCTGGTAAACGTTCATACAATGCCGGCTCACTGAGAACCAATGAAAGCCCACTATCATGTATCATATGCGCTAAACGGGCCCTTGGGTAATCTGGATCAAGCGGTACATAAGCGGCACCGACTTGCCATACACCTAATAGAGCTGGCAACAACGCCGTCGAACGTAATAGGCAAACTCCAACAAGATCACCCGCTTCAACTCCCGCTTGCTGTAATCCATAAGCAATTTGTTGAGCCTGTCTGTACAATGCTTGATAATCTATTGTCTGCTCAAGGCAACGTACTGCGGTTACAGCTGAGTATTGCGCCCCTGTATCACGCAACAACGCCAATACAGACTGTGCAGGGATTTCTTGTTTAGGTCCTTGCCCTTGCGCGATAACATGCGCTTGCTCCGTTGTATTCAATAATGCCAACTGACCAAGTTTCATCTGGGCTGGCATGGCCACTAACTTATCAAGTATATGAGTAAAGTGCCTAGCTAATGTCGCGATACGCTCCACACTAAAGCGTGCCGTGTTATAAATTAAATTAACAACTAGCCCTTGCTCTTCCCAGAACACATTAAAAGTCAGATCATATTCACTGTATAGCGTATCGGGTTCACATTCACTCACCTCCACGTTCGCCAGATCTAAAGATGTTTTTCGCTGACTGTGTAGGTTTAGCATAATTTGAAATAACGGTGCATGCGCTTGATTGCGCTCACTTTGCAGTTGCTCAACTAACCATTCAAATGGGGTTGCCTGATGTGCCTGGGCGCCCTGGTTAACCCGTTTAACTTGGTTAAAGTACTCTGCAATAGACTGCGTGCCCTCACAATTGAGTCGCAGCACGAGGTTATTAATAAAGCAACCAATAAGAGGAGCTAACTGGGGAGATAGGCGGTTAGCCACAGGGCTACCAATAACAATATCATTATTATTACTATGACGACTCAGTAAAATGCCGAGCGCACCATGGAGTAACATGAATAAAGTCATATTCTGCTGTTGAGCAAAATCAGTGAGTTTTTGGGCTTGGTAGGCACTGATGTCGATCGTATGTTGCTGACAAAGTAGCGATTGTTCAACCGTTCGCGGTGCATCACAAGGCAAATCATGCCGTTGCGGCAAATTTTCTAGTTGTGCCAACCAGTAATCCAAACTCGCTTGCAAAGCCTGTTTGTCTTGGTATTGCTGTTGCCACTGCGCATAATCAGCATATTGAATTGATAAAGGTGCTAATGTGGCTTTTGTTACACTGCGCAGTGCTTGATAGTATTCAGTAAATTCTTGATGCAATACCTCGACCGACCAACCATCTGCAATAATATGATGCATGCTAATGAGCAAGACCGCCGCCTCTGCTTCACATTGAACGAGGCTTGCTCTGATCAGCCCTCCTGCTTGTAAGTCAAACCCCCGAACAGCTTCACTCTCTCGTAATATAGTCAGGTGTGCTTCTTGTGTTTTTGCATCCTTGTGCGTTAAATCATGCTGACGTAACGTAAATACTGAACTCTCCAGTACTTCTTGTCGTGGCGCTCCATCGCAGGTAATAAAACGACTGCGAAGTATGTCATGGCGTGCAATGATAGCCTGCAACGCTTTTTCAATGTACGCCGCGTCAATCTTCCCTTTAAGCTGCAATGCCGAACTCATTACATAGTGCTCACTCCCTGGCTGCATTTGCTCAATAAACCACAACCGCTGCTGTGCGTACGATAATACGCTGGGTTCGTTGCCCTCTCTGGGGCTGATCACCACTTGTTCCGTTTGTTCTTGTGACTCTATGTCTACCACTAAACTGTGTAAATTATGCTGACTAAAAATATCACTGAGTGCCAGCTCAACCCCAAACTCCGTTCTGATCTCTGCTTGTAGCTTCACACTCAACAACGAATGCCCACCCAATTCAAAGAAATGCTGATCTAAGCTAATTTCATCCTCTGACAATGATAATAATTGTGCACATATCTGTACCAACTTACACTCATTGACTGTTTTCGGCGCGACTCGTATGCGCTTCTGGCTATTTGGTGTCGGCAGTGATTTACGATCAACCTTGCCATTAGGAGTCAAGGGTAGCTGTGGCAACACCACCACTTGCTGAGGGATCATATAACTTGGTAAGTGTGTCCCTAATTCTTCTTGCACATAGCTATAACAGTATGAAGGTGATTGAGTCGTCACCACATAAGCCACTAAACGGCTTTGTTCATTCTCTCCTATAACTTGAACCACTGCTTCTTCAATTGCTACCAATGACAACAGTTGCTGCTCAATCTCACTCAACTCAATACGATGACCACGCACCTTAACTTGCTGATCTACGCGACCGACAATATCAAACGCTCCATTATCTGCCTGACGCGCTAAATCGCCTGTGCGATATAATGGTCCCTCATTATTCCCTAACGAAATCCCATCAATAAAACGCTCTGCTGTCAGCACATCTTGACCTAGATAACCGCAACTGACCCCATCGCCACCAATGTATAATTCACCGATACTGCCTTTCGGCTGGAGTTGATAACTGTCATTAAGGATATAAAACTGTGTATTCGCTATCGGTTGTCCAATATTCACAACCTCGCCTGATACACACTGTGCTGCAGACCATACGGTCGTCTCTGTGGGACCATATAAATTCCACACCGTGTGACCTTGTCCCTGTAACGCCATACTCAAACTGCTATCAAGCGCTTCCCCCCCACACAATATGTGCAACTGTGACGCAGCTTGCCAACGCCCCTCTGAAAGCAACATTTTCCATCCTGCTGGCGTTGCTTGCATCATGGTAATATCGCCTTGATTTAAGCGTGCCACTAACGCTACCGCATCCTGACGCATCGCATTATCGGCTAAGTGAACCGTCCCACCGACTAACAAAGGAAGATACAACTCCAATACATGAATATCGAAACTGATGGGCGTCACCGCCAACAATTGCGTCTCACTTCCACAGCGTAACTGTGCTGCCATCGCTGTTAAGAAGTTCACTACATTATGATGACTTACAGCAACACCTTTAGGCAAACCTGTGGACCCTGAGGTATAAATCACATAAGCACATGCCGTTGCAGCGCTCACATCAACGCATGACTGCACTAACGCTTGTGGGTACTGCTGACATTGCGCAATATCATATAATGATGCTTCCGCTGGTAAACGTTCATACAATGCCGGCTCACTGAGAACCAATGAAAGCCCACTATCATGTATCATATGCGCTAAACGGGCCCTTGGGTAATCTGGATCAAGCGGTACATAAGCGGCACCGACTTGCCATACACCTAATAGAGCTGGCAACAACGCCGTCGAACGTAATAGGCAAACTCCAACAAGATCACCCGCTTCAACTCCCGCTTGCTGTAATCCATAAGCAATTTGTTGAGCCTGTCTGTACAATGCTTGATAATCTATTGTCTGCTCAAGGCAACGTACTGCGGTTACAGCTGAGTATTGCGCCCCTGTATCACGCAACAACGCCAATACAGACTGTGCAGGGATTTCTTGTTTAGGTCCTTGCCCTTGCGCGATAACATGCGCTTGCTCCGTTGTATTCAATAATGCCAACTGACCAAGTTTCATCTGGGCTGGCATGGCCACTAACTTATCAAGTATATGAGTAAAGTGCCTAGCTAATGTCGCGATACGCTCCACACTAAAGCGTGCCGTGTTATAAATTAAATTAACAACTAGCCCTTGCTCTTCCCAGAACACATTAAAAGTCAGATCATATTCACTGTATAGCGTATCGGGTTCACATTCACTCACCTCCACGTTCGCCAGATCTAAAGATGTTTTTCGCTGACTGTGTAGGTTTAGCATAATTTGAAATAACGGTGCATGCGCTTGATTGCGCTCACTTTGCAGTTGCTCAACTAACCATTCAAATGGGGTTGCCTGATGTGCCTGGGCGCCCTGGTTAACCCGTTTAACTTGGTTAAAGTACTCTGCAATAGACTGCGTGCCCTCACAATTGAGTCGCAGCACGAGGTTATTAATAAAGCAACCAATAAGAGGAGCTAACTGGGGAGATAGGCGGTTAGCCACAGGGCTACCAATAACAATATCATTATTATTACTATGACGACTCAGTAAAATGCCGAGCGCACCATGGAGTAACATGAATAAAGTCATATTCTGCTGTTGAGCAAAATCAGTGAGTTTTTGGGCTTGGTAGGCACTGATGTCGATCGTATGTTGCTGACAAAGTAGCGATTGTTCAACCGTTCGCGGTGCATCACAAGGCAAATCATGCCGTTGCGGCAAATTTTCTAGTTGTGCCAACCAGTAATCCAAACTCGCTTGCAAAGCCTGTTTGTCTTGGTATTGCTGTTGCCACTGCGCATAATCAGCATATTGAATTGATAAAGGTGCTAATGTGGCTTTTGTTACACTGCGCAGTGCTTGATAGTATTCAGTAAATTCTTGATGCAATACCTCGACCGACCAACCATCTGCAATAATATGATGCATGCTAATGAGCAAGACCGCCGCCTCTGCTTCACATTGAACGAGGCTTGCTCTGATCAGCCCTCCTGCTTGTAAGTCAAACCCCCGAACAGCTTCACTCTCTCGTAATATAGTCAGGTGTGCTTCTTGTGTTTTTGCATCCTTGTGCGTTAAATCATGCTGACGTAACGTAAATACTGAACTCTCCAGTACTTCTTGTCGTGGCGCTCCATCGCAGGTAATAAAACGACTGCGAAGTATGTCATGGCGTGCAATGATAGCCTGCAACGCTTTTTCAATGTACGCCGCGTCAATCTTCCCTTTAAGCTGCAATGCCGAACTCATTACATAGTGCTCACTCCCTGGCTGCATTTGCTCAATAAACCACAACCGCTGCTGTGCGTACGATAATACGCTGGGTTCGTTGCCCTCTCTGGGGCTGATCACCACTTGTTCCGTTTGTTCTTGTGACTCTATGTCTACCACTAAACTGTGTAAATTATGCTGACTAAAAATATCACTGAGTGCCAGCTCAACCCCAAACTCCGTTCTGATCTCTGCTTGTAGCTTCACACTCAACAACGAATGCCCACCCAATTCAAAGAAATGCTGATCTAAGCTAATTTCATCCTCTGACAATGATAATAATTGTGCACATATCTGTACCAACTTACACTCATTGACTGTTTTCGGCGCGACTCGTATGCGCTTCTGGCTATTTGGTGTCGGCAGTGATTTACGATCAACCTTGCCATTAGGAGTCAAGGGTAGCTGTGGCAACACCACCACTTGCTGAGGGATCATATAACTTGGTAAGTGTGTCCCTAATTCTTCTTGCACATAGCTATAACAGTATGAAGGTGATTGAGTCGTCACCACATAAGCCACTAAACGGCTTTGTTCATTCTCTCCTATAACTTGAACCACTGCTTCTTCAATTGCTACCAATGACAACAGTTGCTGCTCAATCTCACTCAACTCAATACGATGACCACGCACCTTAACTTGCTGATCTACGCGACCGACAATATCAAACGCTCCATTATCTGCCTGACGCGCTAAATCGCCTGTGCGATATAATGGTCCCTCATTATTCCCTAACGAAATCCCATCAATAAAACGCTCTGCTGTCAGCACATCTTGACCTAGATAACCGCAACTGACCCCATCGCCACCAATGTATAATTCACCGATACTGCCTTTCGGCTGGAGTTGATAACTGTCATTAAGGATATAAAACTGTGTATTCGCTATCGGTTGTCCAATATTCACAACCTCGCCTGATACACACTGTGCTGCAGACCATACGGTCGTCTCTGTGGGACCATATAAATTCCACACCGTGTGACCTTGTCCCTGTAACGCCATACTCAAACTGCTATCAAGCGCTTCCCCCCCACACAATATGTGCAACTGTGACGCAGCTTGCCAACGCCCCTCTGAAAGCAACATTTTCCATCCTGCTGGCGTTGCTTGCATCATGGTAATATCGCCTTGATTTAAGCGTGCCACTAACGCTACCGCATCCTGACGCATCGCATTATCGGCTAAGTGAACCGTCCCACCGACTAACAAAGGAAGATACAACTCCAATACATGAATATCGAAACTGATGGGCGTCACCGCCAACAATTGCGTCTCACTTCCACAGCGTAACTGTGCTGCCATCGCTGTTAAGAAGTTCACTACATTATGATGACTTACAGCAACACCTTTAGGCAAACCTGTGGACCCTGAGGTATAAATCACATAAGCACATGCCGTTGCAGCGCTCACATCAACGCATGACTGCACTAACGCTTGTGGGTACTGCTGACATTGCGCAATATCATATAATGATGCTTCCGCTGGTAAACGTTCATACAATGCCGGCTCACTGAGAACCAATGAAAGCCCACTATCATGTATCATATGCGCTAAACGGGCCCTTGGGTAATCTGGATCAAGCGGTACATAAGCGGCACCGACTTGCCATACACCTAATAGAGCTGGCAACAACGCCGTCGAACGTAATAGGCAAACTCCAACAAGATCACCCGCTTCAACTCCCGCTTGCTGTAATCCATAAGCAATTTGTTGAGCCTGTCTGTACAATGCTTGATAATCTATTGTCTGCTCAAGGCAACGTACTGCGGTTACAGCTGAGTATTGCGCCCCTGTATCACGCAACAACGCCAATACAGACTGTGCAGGGATTTCTTGTTTAGGTCCTTGCCCTTGCGCGATAACATGCGCTTGCTCCGTTGTATTCAATAATGCCAACTGACCAAGTTTCATCTGGGCTGGCATGGCCACTAACTTATCAAGTATATGAGTAAAGTGCCTAGCTAATGTCGCGATACGCTCCACACTAAAGCGTGCCGTGTTATAAATTAAATTAACAACTAGCCCTTGCTCTTCCCAGAACACATTAAAAGTCAGATCATATTCACTGTATAGCGTATCGGGTTCACATTCACTCACCTCCACGTTCGCCAGATCTAAAGATGTTTTTCGCTGACTGTGTAGGTTTAGCATAATTTGAAATAACGGTGCATGCGCTTGATTGCGCTCACTTTGCAGTTGCTCAACTAACCATTCAAATGGGGTTGCCTGATGTGCCTGGGCGCCCTGGTTAACCCGTTTAACTTGGTTAAAGTACTCTGCAATAGACTGCGTGCCCTCACAATTGAGTCGCAGCACGAGGTTATTAATAAAGCAACCAATAAGAGGAGCTAACTGGGGAGATAGGCGGTTAGCCACAGGGCTACCAATAACAATATCATTATTATTACTATGACGACTCAGTAAAATGCCGAGCGCACCATGGAGTAACATGAATAAAGTCATATTCTGCTGTTGAGCAAAATCAGTGAGTTTTTGGGCTTGGTAGGCACTGATGTCGATCGTATGTTGCTGACAAAGTAGCGATTGTTCAACCGTTCGCGGTGCATCACAAGGCAAATCATGCCGTTGCGGCAAATTTTCTAGTTGTGCCAACCAGTAATCCAAACTCGCTTGCAAAGCCTGTTTGTCTTGGTATTGCTGTTGCCACTGCGCATAATCAGCATATTGAATTGATAAAGGTGCTAATGTGGCTTTTGTTACACTGCGCAGTGCTTGATAGTATTCAGTAAATTCTTGATGCAATACCTCGACCGACCAACCATCTGCAATAATATGATGCATGCTAATGAGCAAGACCGCCGCCTCTGCTTCACATTGAACGAGGCTTGCTCTGATCAGCCCTCCTGCTTGTAAGTCAAACCCCCGAACAGCTTCACTCTCTCGTAATATAGTCAGGTGTGCTTCTTGTGTTTTTGCATCCTTGTGCGTTAAATCATGCTGACGTAACGTAAATACTGAACTCTCCAGTACTTCTTGTCGTGGCGCTCCATCGCAGGTAATAAAACGACTGCGAAGTATGTCATGGCGTGCAATGATAGCCTGCAACGCTTTTTCAATGTACGCCGCGTCAATCTTCCCTTTAAGCTGCAATGCCGAACTCATTACATAGTGCTCACTCCCTGGCTGCATTTGCTCAATAAACCACAACCGCTGCTGTGCGTACGATAATACGCTGGGTCCTACTCTGTTTAAATGTTCTATAACCGGCACTTTACTCTGATTGGCTATTTGTTCATCCACCAGCTGTGCTAATAACTTCAAAGTAGCCTGTTGATATACCTCAGCAGCAGGAATAGCGACTTTAAAATACTCAGTAAGCACTGATGCCATTTTTATCAAAGAAAGCGAATGCCCACCAAGACCAAAAAAGTTGCTGTCACACCCGATTTCATGTACATCAATATCGAGGGTTTCAGCCCATAATTTTGCAATATCTGCTTCTGTCGTTGTTACTGGTGGTAGTAATGTGCTTTTCTGCTCATGATTAGGACTAGGAAGCTGTGTGTGGTCTATTTTACCATTGTGAGTAAGTGGCCAACTTTCTAATGTTATCCAAATTTGAGGTAACATATAACTAGGCAGCTGTTGTGCCAAAAAGCGCTTTACTTCGTCCAAGCTGTCGTGCTTTACAACGCCTTTAAACTGGACATAAGCAACAATACGTTTGTCTTCACCTTTTGCCTGTATCACCACTAAACTACTTGCAATAGCCTCATGTTGATTTACATAATTTCTGATTTCATCCAGTTCAATCCTAAAACCACGGATCTTAACCTGCTGATCAGCACGCCCGACAAATACCATGACGCCAGATGCTTGATAACGTACTAAGTCACCGGTACGGTAAATCACTTTCGGGGTTGAACTGCCTTTTTGGTAAAGTGGATTCACAACAAAACGTTCACGCGTGAGCTGTGGCTCATTTAAGTACCCCTTTGCAAGCCCATCGCCACCTACGCACAATTCGCCAACAGCACCGAATGGTGCAAGTTGTTCCCCTTGCAAAATATAAACATGATCACCAGCCAACGCTCGACCAATTGGAATCGCATCCAATGTTGCCTCTGTGATTAAATGACATGTCGTGAATGTCGTATTCTCTGTTGGTCCATAGCCATTTAAGAGCTGTACGTTAGGAAAAGTGGTCTTAAATTGATTAACCGCAGCAATATCCAATACATCGCCACCCGCAAGTACCTGTTTAAGTGCGTGCTTCTGCGGAAGCTGACGTGTCCACTGAGCAAACAACCCGGCGGTTAACCATAATGTATTAACTTGCCATTGCACGAGTAATTCATTTATAGATTCTAAAGTCACCAAAGGCCTTGTGTACATCACACATGAACCACCATTTAATAATGGGCCCCAAATTTCAAACGTTGCAGCATCAAATGCAACACTTGCGCAGTGCAAAGTCCTAGTTTGCGAATTTAACTCTACATAATCGACATCACATACTAAGCGGATTATTCCTAAGTGCGGTGTCAATACACCTTTAGGCTTTCCAGTCGACCCTGAAGTGTAAATTACATAAGCCAATTGATCTGATGAACCGGGTAAAGACAAGTTCTCATCTGAATATTGCAGCTCACATAACTGATGAAAGAATTGCTTATTCAAGACTAGTTCACAGCCTTGTGACATAGTAAAGCGTGGCTCATCTACTTGGTCAGTTACAATTAATTTAAGGTCCGCATCTGCCACTATGTTGGCAAGACGCTGCTGTGGCTGATTTCCATCAAGTGGCACATAAGCTCCTCCTACTTTGAGGATCGCTAACATCGCAACCACCATCTCTAGACTCCGTGAAGTACAAAGGCCAATGCACATTCCAGGGGTGATGTGATGATGCTCTAGCAAAAAATGAGCGAGACGGTTGGCCCGTCTATTAAGATCATCAAAACGATAGCTTTTGTTATCTGAAACAAGTGCTACATTTTCAGAAAACTGTTCTACGATACTCTCAAAGCGTTGATTCACATTGAGCGTTTTGGGATATTCGATGGTGCGTTTATTTAACGTGTGAACTAAATAGTCTTGATCTGATTGGCTCAGCATTGGCAAGTGATTGATTGTTTCATCACTATCAACTCGATTTATGACGCCCGTTAGTATATGCCAAAAATGCTGATCTAAAGTCTTAATATATGTGTCATCAAAACAATGCTCGTCGTATAGCCAAGTAAGAGACAATGCCCCATCCATATAATGGAACTCTAATTGTAAGTCGTATTTGGCTTGACTTGAATATGGCTGCTGCAATGACAATGTCACACCATCAAGCGCGAAGTGTTCAGGCCCTTTCCCTTGACCGAATCCTTGTATTTGCGTGAGCATAACCTGAAACAAGTTTCTTTCGCTATCTCCCCCTAATCGCTCAACTAACTGCTCGTAAGCAGCTTCTTGGTTTACCTGAGCCTGTTGGTTCACCAACTTAATATGTTCTAAGTAGTCAATAACGGGTTGATTAGCGACTGTCGTTCTAAGTACCAATATGTTTACGAAGAACCCGATCAACGATTGCGTCTGTTCAACAAGCCGGTTTGCAACAGCAGTACCAACAAAAACATCTTTACAATTTCCGTGCCGTGAAAGTAATAACGCCAATGCCCCATGAACAAACATAAACGGTGTTAACTGGCTATCATTTAAACTCTTAATTAATGGCTTTTGCAATGTGTCTGGCAAAACACTGCTATATATTCCCTGTTGCCCGCGTCGTGCTTCGCGTTTTGACACAGTTAAGTGCTCGACGTTTGTCACGTCTGCCAATTGCTGCTGCCAATACTGATATTGTGCAGTTAACTCACCATTAATTTCTTGTTGTTCTTGCCAATATGCATAGTCCCGATACTGTATAAGTAACGGCGCTAACGGTGGCTCCTTTGATGACAAGAATGCATGATAAGCCAATGACAGCTCTCGACAAAATACCTCTACCGACCAACCATCAGCAATAATATGGTGAAGCTTAATCACCAAGGTTCCCTCTTGTGCTATTTCTGCTGACAGGCTACGCCGTACTAATACACTCGCTATGAGGAGCATATCCTTTTCCAAGTTAAAGCTATGATCTTGTTGATGTTGAATATACGTTTGCTGCTTTACTCGGTAATCATTCATACTCAAATGGGTATAATCTAACACGCGACTATCACTGTTTGGCTGAGCTTGGCAAACTTGTACTGGTGATTGTGCTATCTTCACTATATTAGTACGCAGTATTTCATGGCGCTTGACCATGTACGCAAGCGCTTGATTGAAGCAAGTAATGTTGAGTGAACCTGAAAATTCAAATGCCGCAAGCATATTATACGCTCGACTATCCCCTTGTAACTGATCTAATGTCCAAAGTCTAAGTTGGGCTAGTGACATGGGGTACGAATCGGCCTGTGGTATTGCTTGTATGATTGAATTTGTTGCTAAGGCTGTGCCAGTCCTTATTTGCTCAGCTAACATCGCTAAAGTGGATGCAGAAAATAACGTTGATAAACTGATGTCGATCTGATGAGTACGCTTAATTTCAGACAGCATGTTAATTGCTAGTAACGAGTGGCCACCAAGAGCAAAGAAATCACTACTCGGTGTCATTCCTGACACAGGAAGCTCTAGTAACTTCGCCCAAAGTTCAGCTAAAAAAAGCTCATTCGCATCCATTTTCGTATTATTTTTATCTCTGTCATCAACCTCTATATCAGGCAGTGCTTTGCGGTCAACCTTTCCATTAGCTGATAAGGGCCACTGAACAACAAGTTTAAAGGCAGCAGGTTGCATATAACTTGGTAACTGCTTAACTAACCCTTGTTTGACTTGATGTATCAAATTTTCTGCCAAGTCTCCCAAGGGTTTAATATATGCGTGTAGGTATGACTCTCCTGCTGGTGACTTTATATGTACAACAATCGCAGAGTCCACCCCATGTACTTGACAAATATGGTGCTCAATTTCCCCAAGCTCAATTCGGTGTCCCCGTATCTTTACTTGGCTATTATTTCGGCCCAAAAACTCGATATTACCATCGCTTCTAAATCGGCCGATATCTCCCGTTTTATACATACGAGCATCAGGGTGTTTACTCCAAGGGTCTCTAAAAAAAGCTTGTTCCGTAAGATCTGGACGCTGCCAATACCCTCTTGCAACCTTACTACCACCAATATAAATCTCACCAGGCACACCAAAAGGGACAGGCTGTTTAGCGTCATTGAGAATATAAAGTTGCGTATTAGGATCGGCAATGCCGATAGGAATCCCAGCTCGTATATCTACTGTGTCGTCAATGTAAAAGCAACTCGCGGACACGGTTGTTTCTGTTGGGCCATAAGAGTTTATCAGTGGTGGATTGCGGTGCTCAGCTCCAAACCACGTAGCCACTTTATCAGTCGCCAGGGCTTCACCGCCGAGAATTATCAACTCAATACAATGAGGTACTCTACATTGATGTTCAACAACTAACCGGTGCCAAAATGCCGTCGGCAGACTTAGCAAATTTATTTGATATTGGTCGCAATAGTGCCAAAATATTTGTGCACTCCCTAGCCAAGCTTCACTTCGCAAAACCAGCGTTACGCCATGAACAAGTGCTGCAAATATTTCCTCAATGGCTGTATCAAAACTGACTGACGCAAATTGCAAGAACCGCTTACCTACATCAAGCTGATACTTTTGTTGCAAAGGTAAAATAAATGAAGATAACTGCCGGTGCTCAATCATAACTCCTTTGGGCTTTCCCGTAGATCCTGAGGTGTACATGAGGTAAATCAAGTCATCTGGTGACACCCCAACCTTGACACCTCTATAATTATATTGCTTAAGATCCAATTGTTCACAGTTAATGATCTCACAAATGAGACCATCTCCATTTTCTATATTTAATGCGCCATTCGTGTCGGTAAGACAGACTTTGGGACGCGCATCTTCCGCCATTGCTTGCAATCTCGGCAATGGCACAGCCATATCACAAGGGATGTACACTCCGCCAACTTTGGCAATCGCCAATATCGCGACAATTAGCGCAATATCACGCTGCTGATACACCAGCACTCTATCTTGTTTGCATACTCCCCTTGCTAACAGGCATTGCGCCATGACATCTGCATTGTATTCTAATTCTGCATAACTAATCTCGCGCTCTCCAGCAATGACAGCGGTGTGCTCAGGATAATCTGTCGCATAGTGAGAAATCTGATGATGAAGCAATACATCTGAATTAATGTTAGCTTCATCCAATGCTTGTGTAGACGTTGCTATCTTGGAGTAGTCTTGTGAACACAGAATTTCTAGTTCAGAAATCATCGTCATGTCGTCACGCAACGCGACGTCTTTTAGCACAACCAGAAGTCGTTGCAACAGTAAATCAGCCTCACTCTCATTAAAATAAGCAAGGTTATGATCAAGCATCAATGTCGGTAATTGTTTATCCCCGTACTCCCAGTACGTAATTGTGACTGGGGTGACTTCATGCTGATGAGATACATACTCTAGCGTTTCTTTTCCATCTTCAAAGTTAAGCTGACTATCTAGTTTTAAATAATTGAACGCAATATCAAACAACTGGTTATCTTTGCCTGAAACCCCAAGTGCTTTGATTAAATGGCCAAAAGGAAAACGTTGATGACGAAAGCATTTCTTCTGCACATTTGCTATGTATATAACAAAATCAAGTAACGCTTGCTGACTTGAACAACCCAATGTTGCTGGACTAATACTTGTAAATGCTCCCAACATACGCTTTTGTTTCGCACCATTTCGACTATGAAATGACAACCCAACATTGAGCTCACTTTGCTGATAAACTCTCGAAAAATAAATACTGACCCCAGCCAATACTAATTGAGCTATGCTTATGTCCCACGCTTTTGCTCGAGCTGTTAATACCAGCCGTAATTCTTCACTGATCGTAACTTGAGTCCGTTTGCTCGGAACCAGTTGCTGCTCCCCCCAAATAGCCATATGGGTACGACTAAATAAACGAGGCAACGATTTTATACCTTGTCGTAACCAGAATTCTTTGTCGGCATCATACTTATGGCTCTCTACATAACGCCTATCTTTGTCAACAACCTCAGTCCACTCGCCACTATCGACTTGCAATGAAGCAGTATCATCACGATAGTAATGGCTCAATAAATTAGCCCAATTTGCAAACCCCCAGCCATCCATCATGACATGATGTGCAATAGCAACATACCAATTGAGGTTTTCATTAATTTTAACTAAGTACGCATTATAGAGCGGCTGTTCATTCAATTCGAATGCCAGTGAAAATCGAGTTTCTAGCCAACGCTTCGCACTATTTAGTGGTTCCTGATGTTGAGAAAAGTCCAGCACCTCAAATCTAGATGGTCGATTATCACAAAAATACTGTGATAATCCTGCCTCACTGTTACAAATACGCAGGCCAAATATTTCGTGATTATTGACTAAGCGCTCATGCGCAACCTTTAAGCACTTTTCATCAACGGTACTGAGCTTAATATAACCGCCTACATTATAAAGAGGATGGTTAACATATTGCTGCTGATCTAAATAAATATCACTTTGCGTAAAACTCAGGGGCACATGTTTTTTTGGCTTATGCTGTTGTCCATACATAACTTTCTTTTCCTAGCTCTTTTTATCATCGCAATACGATTAACCATTTAGCTCTGCAAGCTCAGGTGATGTTGAAGGAACAGTTGTAACTGGCTGCTGCATAGAGAGCAGCCCTTGCTCCATTCGAATTATTTTATCAGCAACTTTAAAGTATCTATCGTCATGACTGATAACGACCACAGCTTTATTTTCGGCTTTTAATTGCGGCAAAATCTCGGTATAAAAAACATTTTTAAACTCGGGGTCTTGATCGGCTGCCCACTCATCGAAAAGATATAAGTGCTTATCTTCCAATACACTCACTAACAAAGCTAACCGCTTTCTTTGTCCATCCGAAAGTGACGTCGTAGAAAATGCGTTATCAACAACATTGACTTTGTCAGTTAAATCTAAAGCTGCAAGCAATAGTTGGATCCGTTCAGGCTCAACTTTCAATCCAAATAGGCGCTTAAACAAATGATAATCTGAATAAATAGCCGTTAACTCTTCGCGACAACTGGCCAACGTTTCTTCCGTTACCTTGGTATTACCGAAGTAAATATCACCTTCACTGGGTTGATAATGCAAAGTGATTAACTTGCTTAATGTTGATTTACCGGAACCGTTACCACCTATGATAAAAACAATCTCACCTTTTTGAATTTCAAAGCTCAGCGGGCCCACCTTAAAACCAGGGCTATCATCATGTGCAGTATACTGAAAACTCACTTTATCAAATCGGATCTGATGCCAACTATCAATCGCTTGAACATGCTCAATACAAGTTTCCTCTGGTAAGGTATTTAATAATGCATTAACCTTTCTGACTGATACTTTAGCGATGGCTATTTGCGGAATTGAATTGAGGATCACAGAAACGGGCCCAGCAATATAAAGCAACACCATGACGACACCAATTAACTCCGACGAGGAAACTTGGTGATAATTGACGAACACAAAGCTGATCATACCAATGACCATAAAACTCAAAATATCACCATAATTAACAGCGACTCGAAGTACACTCTGCGCAATTTTGTCCGATGCAAGAATTTGCCTCTCTTGCTGATAAAGTGCATGATCAAAATAATCATCGCTTTTTGCTTTATTTAACTTTAGTTCTTTTGCACCTTGAATAATGCCGCGTATACCCTCTTGTAAATGGTCAACATGCTTACGAGATCGAGTAATATAAATACGGCTTACGTACATAGGCAGTTGATACGTCACGACCCCAAACAAAATACAATAAGCAACGAAGAAAAAGACATCACTGTTTAAGTAAAATAAGAAAATCATCATACCTAGTAAAGTAACACCATTAGTGAGCAAATCAGGCAACACTCTTGCCCCCATTACGATGCGCTGAACATCTGTCGTCAATGCTGCAATTAGTTTTGCTGACCCCACTTTTTCTAGGGAGAAAATGGGAGCTTTTCGGATCCGATAATACATATCTTTACGCATTTCAGTTGTAACCTCTAAAGCAATATGCGTCAGAAGGACTTGTGATAAAGACCGTGTAATAAAGATAAGTCCACATAAAATGCAAAATGCGATGGCAAATTTGGCACTGCTTATCACCCAGCCAAAGACCTGTAGTTTATCCGAGTCAGTCGCTAACCCCCCCAAGGTAGGTTCTAATGCTTTTAATACCAGTGGGATCAATAGCGAATAAGCAATACCGGCTACAGCACCTAATAAGATCGCAATAAATACTTTATTAGGTGCTTTTTTCGTAAATACATCAAACAGTTTCATAATTATCCTTATTAAGTAGTCATCCATATGGCATACGCCATATCCCAATCACATAATTTCTGACTAGTGACTCGTAACTAACTCAACATATTTGAGCTTTGCAGGCTCAGGGTTAAATCTTTCAAATTGCAACTGATTGAATTTTATTACCATGTCGTCATAATGTTGACTAACAGGATTACCAGATTGCCCCGTTGAGTTCATATAAAAATGTTGATTAGGATCTCCCACGACAATGATTTGTCGCATCCCTGCACCAAAATCCTGCACAAACCCTTGAGATTTGTCGTAATAAGAATCAGCAACATTAATTGAATGAACCGATCCTCCGTTAGGTACTAAGCGTTCAAAAATGCCATCCAATACTTTAACGTTACTAAATGGTGTATGAGCGTATTGCGTATGTTGTAGCGCCCCCCAATGCCAATCATCCATATCCTGACCTAATTGGTTTTCCAATATATTGAGTGCTTGTTGGAGTGCTTTATTGACAAGTTGTTGGCAACTTTCATCTAATGACTCAGACTCTGACGTCTTACACCATGTCGGTTGCTGAAGTAACTTAGCGATTACCGATAAAGGCACAGTACTGGCAATATTTTGCAACGTACTCCGCTGCCCCCGCTGATTCCAGAAACCAACCAATTCGTCTTTCAGCAATAGCTTACGGATCTCACGCTGCCACACAATGAAAATACTCGGCGCCTGACTGGCCTCGGACATATTTCCATTCCAGTTTTTTACGATACCAAGAGCTGCTTTTTCTCGCTCTGTGTTTACTTCAATATCCCTTAATAAAGGTAAAAAATGTTGCACCGCTATATCTACCGTATCACCCTGAATATTAATCATATCGTCCACGACTAATGGCCGTTCCGCTTCTTTAAGTAGCGTACTAATACGTTCACTGCGGTAGCTAGGGGCAAACGCATGGCTAATAAAGTATGGATAATCCTCAACAAGTAAACCGTCATTTGCAGACACAATAACACCACTGTCTGGGTTATATATTTTTGGCATATCTTGATAGGGAATGTATCCATCCCAATCAGTATTCACTTCACCTGCTGGTAGAGGTAACAGCCCTTCACCTGCTACGCGTCGTGGCACTCGACCCGCCCCAACATAACCTATGTTACCTTGCGTGTCGGCGTAGAGTACATTCAACGCGGGAGCAACTAAGAATCCAAGCGCATCTTGAAAACCTTGCCAATCGTTCGCGTAGTTAAGCCTGAAAAATGCTTCATAAGAAGTATCATCAGCATCTAACCCAGTCCAACGCAATGACACTGGATGCATCATTGATTTCTCAACATCACTGATCAAAGGTCCACGTTCAGTTTCCCTTACATAAATCTTCACAGGTTTAATTTTCTTATTAAGTAACTCTGGGACATCAGGTTTAACTTCAATCGTTTCTATACGCTCATGCAGCGGTACCCATTCTCCGCCTGACTTATACAACCCTTTTTTATTGATATTAAGTGTTTCAAAATAGAGGTCCTGAACATCTGCCATCATGTTTGTACCACCCCAACTGATCTTATCATTTTGCCCAAAAATCACTAAAGGAGTACCAACCAATGCCATGCCCTCACTTGATAAAATATCGCCTTGCTGAGCCATTGCGTACCAAAATGAAGGAATTTGTAACCCTAAATGTGGGTCATTTGCTAAAATGGCTTTGTTGCTCTCGGTATGACTACCACTTACAACCCACGCATTACTCCCTACATATTTACCCCCTATATTAAACTGCTGCTGTAACTGTTGATTTCGTTTATTAATACTGTCTAATATCGGTAGGGTTTTGTCAGTATCCAGATAAGTAAGCTTTTCAGTGTTGAGCTTCTCTGCTATATCCGCAAATAATTGTGTCAATTGTTCGCTGGGTAACGATTGTGCTGCAACATAATTGGTAATTTCATCATTCATATTACCTGCTAAGTTAAGTGCAAACATTTTTACCCAAGCAATAGTATCAACCTCGTCCCATGGCTGAGGTTCAATATTTAGTAGAGTAAATTCTATCGGGTAAACATCTTGCTGTAATATCCAATAATTGATACCTGCAACATATGATGTAATAGATTGCTTTGCTGGTATAGATAAGTTTTGCCACGCTACCTCTGCCGCTGAGTGTATGCCTAAGCTTCGTATCCAAATATCACTATCGAGTGCTTCGCGTCCCAGTATTTCACTTAAACGACCTTGAGTCATACGCTTTTGTAACTCTAGCTGCCACAGCCTATCTTGAGCATGTACGACACCCGTGGCAAAAAATACATCTTGATCGTGCTTACCTTTAATATAAACAACACCGTGTTTATCTCGGTGTATTTTTACACTATGAGCCAATGTCGGTGCATTCAATGTGCCTTCTGCCGGTGGCAAGCTCGATTGTAAATAGGTCAACCCATAAACAACCACGACAGCCAATGGTATCAAAATGAAAAATATCACTCTTGAAATGAGAGGTTTACTCTTAAACACGAGTCGTCAATCCTTTTTTTATTGTTATTATTAATTATTATCAATGCTTGCGACTCCTTAAATTACGGGTCGACAACAACTAAAAACCGATATTTCCATTACTTATTACAACAATTTCCGGTCAATAAACACGTCCAAAAAGCGCAAAAAACAAACAGGGCAAAAATTAACCTGAAAAATAATCTAACCTTTTGTAAACATAAAATCAACCAATTAACACCAAAAATAACACTTGCAAACAAACATGAAACAAAACAGAATAATGCTTCATTTTTAAGCTTTTTGTTGTCTTCAGCAAATGAATTAGAGGAAGATAAACGTCAAGGAATTGAAATTGTACTAGCAACAGAAAGAGCCAATTTCAGAAATATACATACAATTGCTTTTTCTAATTAATGTGTCATTTTCGATACAAAAATAGAGTTATGCTTCGAAAACGACACAGTAGTGCTTCATCAATGAGTTCCATTAAAACAAGCTTAAAACTATGATTTTTATATATATTTTTAGATAAAAATAATTTGGCACGAATAATGCCATGTTTAGTCCACAGCAGACAGTTCACGGTAGAGTTCATGGATATTACAATTGATAAAAAAGGCCAGAAAGCAACTAACAAGAAAAAATGGTATTTAGCTGCTGCCGGTATAGCCGCAATAACTATATTTTATATCTTTCTTAGTAGTGGTTACTCAAATGCTTCTTACATTGCAAATAATCGCAGCCTCCTTTTTGCCGATGTACAAAGAGGTCATTTCGACATTAGCGTCAGAGGCTACGGCATCTTGGTCCCAAAAGAAATTCATTGGATCTCTACAGACATCAACGGACGAGTTAAACAAATTTGGCGTATGCCTGGTGACAATGTAAAACGAGGTGATGTTTTAGTCACATTACAAAACCCACAGCTAGTGCAAAAAAGAGAAGAAACTAAATGGGAACTGGAAGCCTTAACAGCAGAAAAGAAGGCGGAACAAGTCGCCCTAGAGTCGAAGTTATTTCAGCTAAAGGCAACACTACTCGAAACCGACAGTGAATATGATACAACCAAGCTAGTACTTGATGCACAAAAAGCCCTTATCGAAGCAGGAAACTCAACAATATCAGCTCTTGACCACTCAAAAACAAAATTGAGTATGAAGAAAATTGAATTACAACAGAAGTTACAAGCGCAACAATACAAAAAAATGGAAGAAAACCTCGCTGCATATAAAGAAGGTGCGAAAGCACGATTAAACAAAATGCACAAAATACTGCAGCAAGTTCAGGGCCAAGTGGATGCACTATCTATTATTGCTACCTCTGACGGCGTTGTACAAGAAATGGATCTTGAATTAGGTCAGCAACTAGCAAGTGGGGATGGCGTTGCTAAAATTGCTCAGCTAGATGATTTTAAGGCAGAGCTGAAAGTACAAGAACTTCAAGTACAAAACATTCAACTAGGTCAAACAGTCAAAGTAGATACGAGAACTTCGACTGTAAACGGCGTTGTGGTACGAATAGATCCAAACGTCGTTGAAGGTACGGTGCAAGTTGAAGTGAGCCTACAAGGAAAATTACCGCCCGAAGCCAGACCCGACCTTAGTGTCGAAGGCACTATTTCTATTGCAGATAAAGAAAATGTGTTAAACGTGAAGCGTCCAGCTTTTGCATCAGAGAATAGCCAAGCTTATGTATATAGAGTAAATAATGACGCAAAAACTGCGCAAAGAGTGAAAGTCGAGTTTGGTCAAGTATCAACAAATACCGTAGAAATCATCTCTGGCTTAAATGCCGGTGACAAGATTATTATTTCGGACCAGTCTGCTTGGGAGCAGCATTCGCAAATTATTCTCAATTAAGGAGAGCCTCATGACAAGTAACACAATTATTCAGCTAGATAATATTGAAAAAAAGTTTGCAACTGAGGATGTTGAGACTTATGCATTAAACCAAATTAATTTAGAGGTTAATTCTGGGGACTATATCGCCATAACGGGTCCTTCTGGCTGCGGAAAATCAACGTTACTGTCTTTAATTGGATTACTAGATATCCCTTCAGCAGGAAAATATATCTTAAGTGGTCACGATGTCAGCCAGATCACACGAGACGAACGCGCTGCGATACGCAATGAGCATATTGGGTTCGTGTTTCAATCTTTCAACCTAATAAGTGATATGACCGTAGAAGAGAATATCGCTCTACCGTTAAGCTATCGAAATAATGTAGAGCAAAAGGAAATTAATGATCTGATCGACTTCGCACTAGAAAAAGTCGATATGCAGCATCGTCGTAAACACTTTCCTAGCCAGCTCTCAGGGGGTCAACAACAACGCGTGGCCATTGCCAGGGCGATAGCGGGTCGACCTTCATTAATACTGGCTGATGAACCAACGGGTAATTTAGACTCCAAAAATACCGATGCGGTGTTAGATTTACTCAAAAAGCTTCATAGCGAAGGCACAACCATAATTATGGTCACCCATGACCCTCGTTCTGCCGGTCAAGCAAACCGACTGGTAGAAATGTTTGATGGAAAAATTATGTCTGATCAGGTGTTAAAAGAAAAGAGCTCTGCAGCTTAGGGAGTAAAACATGAATTATTTGCTTGATATAAAGTATGCATGCCGTTTATTGGCCAAGTCCCCTGTATTTAGCTTATTAACAACAGTTGTACTTGCTGGAGGCTTAGCGGTTAGCATATTCAGTTACTCGTTCTTACACACTTTTGTATTCTCAGACCTCCCCATTGACGAAGGCCATTCAGTTGTAAAACTACAAGCGACAGAACAAGGCTACGATCGTATGTTTGATGCAGTTGACTTCGCTGAAATTAGACCGGGAATTTCCACCTTGAGTGAATTTGGTATGTATTATTCGACATCCGTGTTATTGGATATCAATGGTCAATCTCAATCACACAGTGTCACCTTTACTGAATGGAATATGTTTCAGTTTTCTCGTACACAACCAATAAAAGGACGCGCTTTTCGTTCAGACGACAGTTCACCAAGCTCAGAGAAAGTGGCGGTGATCAGTTATGCCATGTGGCAAAGTAAATTTTTAGGTAAACAAGATATTATCGATTCTTTTGTTAAAGTTGATGGCAAAACTACACGGATCATTGGGGTCATGCCCGAAGGTTACGGGTTTCCCGTCGCATCAAGGTTCTGGCTTCCTATTGAGCAACCTCTTTTTACTACGCAAAAACGAGATCAGGTCTACGTCGATATTTATGCCCGCATTAATCCATCTACATCAGAGAAAATGGCCAATAACGAACTGTCTCGTTTAGCAAAAAACACCTATAATGCTCGTCGTCAAAATAGTGAAGTTGCTATTGATGATATCTATATTACCACCTTTCAAGCCGCGCAAACAAATGGTGCTGATGGCATCATTGTTTTTACCATTTTAAATATTGTCACAGGTTTTATTTTTCTACTTGCCGCAATTAACGTTGGTAACTTATTACTAGCAAGAATGAATGAACGCGCTAAAGAGATTTCAATCCGGGTTGCGCTTGGCGCACCACAAAAAAGGCTTATCGTACAGATGATGTGGGAGAGCATCATCATCTGTGTTACTGGTGGGATAATTGCGTTATTGTTGTCTGGCTGGGCACTGCAACAAATCAATCAATTTTGGATAAATATGGACCTTGCCGACGGTCTCGCTTATTGGTGGCACTGGGGGCTCGACATCAATACCATATTGGTGACAATTATTTTTATCATCATCGCCATTATCATGACCGGAGTGTTGCCTGCATTACATGTTACATCAGGTGACTTTAACGCAACATTACGAGGTGGGACCCGAGGCGCTGCTAGCAGTAAAGGCAACCGAGTAACTAGAGTACTGCTTACAACAGAAATTACAGTCGTCACCGTATTAATGTATTTAGGGATTATTTCGAGCTTTTTTGCTAACCAATTGATCAATTTAGATATTGGACTTAACACCACTAATATTTTGTCTGCGCAAGTTCAGTTAACACCTGAGCGCTATAACGCTCAAACTACGCGGAATGCTTTTTATCGAACTATCACATCTAAATTACAGCAACAGAACAGCATCACAGATGTTGTCGTTACCGCCAGCTTCGGTAAAAACACTTTTATGCAACAAGGCGTCAGTTATCAGCTTGAACAAGATAAACCACAAGCGGTAATAAGAAGCATCTCTGAAAACATTAATTTTACTGGTGTTGAAATTATCGAAGGTCGCTATATTGATACCAGAGATCAAATAACTACCATGCCCGTTGTGATGATCAGTAAAAGCGTCGCTGACACTTTCTGGCGTGAAGGATCTGCTATTGGCAAGCAACTGAAAATCTCTGATGAAGTAGAAGGAGAAAAAACATGGGCAACAATTGTTGGTATCGTCTCCGATCGCGTTGAAGGTACCCCTATTAGTGATCCCAAAAACCTGATGACGCTCTATCGCCCACTAACACAACTCGATAGTAACAATGTAAATATTGAATATAAATTTGTTGGCGCGGAACCACAAGCTCGTTCACTCATTTATGAAATACTGTACACGGTAGATTCAGAAATTAAACTTACAGCATTAAAAAGTATGGAAGAGTTACTAGCAATGTTAAGAGATTTAACACATTCAGCCACTCAGCTTTTCCTCAAGTGTGGCTTATTTGCGCTCGCGCTTGGTGTCACGGGTATTTATGGTCTGACTGCCAATTCAATTACCCAACGTCAACATGAAATCGGTATTCGTAGAGCCCTTGGGGCCAATGATAGCAATATTGTACGTTGGCTAATAAAGTTGGGCGCGAACCCGCTTATTAAAGGTCTTGGGATCGGGTTAGTACTGTCAACCCTGCTTAGTATTGTAACGTGGCAATTGATAGCGCTTGATGTTTATCTGTATTTTATCAGTGCAGCCATCGTCATGCTGATCATCATAGCTTCAGTATCAAGCGCTATCTATGTGCCCGCACGCAAAGCGATTCAGCTAGAACCTAGCGAAACGCTTCGTTGCGAAGATTAAAGGTAAGACGAAAAGTGCAGGTTCAACTATCTAAGGAGAAGACTATGTTTAATAACACCACTAAACGTGTTTGCTGCATGATAATCACTTTTTTTGCAATAAATGTACACGCTGACATTTCACAATCGCAATACGAGACGCTTGAAACGATGTTTCATACTCGCCAATATGAGCCGCTGATGCATGATTTAGCGAAGCTCGACAGTAGTGATGTTAAAGTTAAAATATTAACCGTTGCTGTTGCAATAGCCCAAGATAATGATGATAAAGAAAAAATGTTAGAAGCCTTAGTAAGGCGTTATCCAAACAATGCCAAAGTTCACTATAACGCTGGCGAACTTTGGTATCAAATTAAAGAGCAGTCTAGCTTATTCAATAAACTTGGCTTTGTTGATAAATCGAACCAAAGTTATATTACTGCTGCTGAGTTAGCGCCTGAAAACCCCAAGTACTTAGTCGCCGCATCAAAAGCTTTAGCCATAGAAAGTGGGTTTTGGGACTCTGATAAAAAACAATCAAAAGCAATTGTTGATAAGCTAAAACCAGTGAGTGAACGCTATTATTACCTCGCGTTAATGGACTATCTGCAAAATACGCAAAATGAACCTGAGGCGCTGAGCACAATCACCACAATTGGCAGTCAATTCAGCCAAGATGTAACACTCATGCACCGCGCAGCTAATTTGTTATGGACGTTCTCTGAAGAAGAGCAAGCTCAAAAGCTCTTCGTTGATACATGCAAAATAGCTAAGCGAACAGCTGATCAACTGCCTCTTTGGCGCGATGCATGTATTTCCTCCGCCTATCTAGCTTTACAAGGACATGGTAAAAAGCAGCTAGCATTAGAAGCGCTTAATTTGTTACTTGAAAAAGAGCAAGTACAAGACGCGCAACATATTGAGTACTTAATGGTTTATGCTCAGGTAAACAAAGAAATTGAGAATAAGGCCACGGCTAAAAAAGCCTATCAACAAGCCCTTGCTTTAGCGGAAGACCGCTCAACACAAAAAGATATTCGCCGAGCGCTCAAAAAGCTCAGCAAATAAGTACTCTTTAATAATGGTCTATGTATACAGGCCATTATTAAAAGCCATCTGAACATAGACTCGGTAAAGTGTACCTGTTTATATATGGTAATTGCCTGATCCGATATGCTTTTTCATATCTATTCTCTTAAATTTAAGTTTAGTCAGCATATTTGTTAAATAAACTTGAAAAAGCGTCTTTAATTCATCAAGATAGAATTAAGAAATCATTTATCTTGTTGTGTTACAGTCAAAGGAGTTGCCATAAATGACTAAGAAGTGCGCACTATATGTATCCCGACCTATGTTAGGTAATAAGGTTTGGCAGTGACAAAGTCTATCCTTGTCGCGGACGATAACCTTGATATCATCACATCAATTGAATTATTGTTGGCCGAATATGATTATATTGTCTCTAGCGTGACTACGCCGGTTGCACTGCTAAATATAATTAAAACATCGCACTTCGATCTAATCCTAATGGATCTAAATTACCAACTAGACAGCACATCAGGGCAAGAAGGATTAACATTACTAGCAAATATTCGCGATATCAGTGATGTTCCTGTGGTTGTTATGACAGGTTGGGCAACTGTAGAGCTGGCCATTACAGCATTACAGCAAGGGGCCAATGATTTTATTCAAAAGCCGTGGCAAAATGAGCACCTTGTAAATAGTATTGAAACACAACTGGCCCTAAGTTCCAGTCAGCAGCTAAGTAAAAAGCTCACTGTCGAAAACCAGCACCTGCGTAACAAACTCGAAGCAATGAGTTGTAAAGTCATTGCTCAATCTGTACCGATGAAAAACCTATTAGCACAAATAGAACAACTTAGAGAGAGTAATTCAAGCATTTTGCTGACGGGTGAAAATGGCACTGGCAAAACACTACTGGCACGCTACATTCATCTTCATTCCCAAAGAACACAACAACCCTTCGTTTCTATTAATATGGGTGCCGTCGCTGATGGTGTATTTGAAAGTGAGTTATTTGGCCATAAAAAGGGCGCGTTCACTGGTGCACTTGGTAACCGTAAAGGTCGTTTCGAATTAGCTCAGCATGGTACCTTGTTTTTAGATGAAATAGGCAATACTCCTCTATCTCAACAAGCAAAGCTCTTAAGTGTTATTGAAGAAAAAACGTTTACACCTGTTGGCGATAATCAAATACATAATGCTGATATACGAATTATTTGTGCAACGAACGTAAACTTAGCCAACGCAATTGCAGAAGGTCAGTTTCGCCAAGATCTATTTTATCGGCTAAACACCATCGAACTTCACATTCCGTCATTACGTGAGCGAAAAGAAGATATAGTGCCACTGGTCGAAAATATGTTAGAAAAACTCATTGATGAACATGATTTTGCGCCGATCCGCCTTTCATCTGCCGCAATGGAAAAACTACAAAACCACCATTGGCCTGGTAATATTAGAGAGCTCAATCATTGCATAGAAAGAGCTGTCTTTATGAGTCAAAACAATGTGATTGATGCACAGCACTTACACATAATACAAGATATACAAGCCAGCCAAGGCCCGCTTTCAGACTCACAAGCTCTCCCTATTGATCTAACACTTGATGAGTTAGAACGCCAAGCGATAATTGAAAGATTAAAGTACTTTTCTGGTAATGTTAAAAAAACGGCCACGTCCTTAGGACTTAGCCGCAGCGGATATTACCGTAGAATTGAAAAATTTAACCTGTAACTGAAAATGGCTAACTTTCTCTCATTACGAACTGCGCTTAGAATCTCATCCTGCTTGCTACTTTTACTGAGTCTATCTTTCTGCTTCTTATTATATTTAATGAACGTATCAGGTTATCTCATTACATTAGCGGGACTATTTATAGTGCCTTTGTGTGTTTTACTTACGTCCACAATTAAAGCCAATTACAGCAATCAATCCCGTAATATCGCCATCTTATTAGAAGCCTTAGTGGATGAGGATTACAGTATGCGTTCTGCGATTAACTCACAAAATGATGAGATGTTAGAAATAAAGCTACTGCTCAATACATTATCAACGCGGCTTGCACAGCAAAGTGTTGCAATCAAAGAAAGCCAACTGCTGTTAGAAAAAGTCATTTCACATATCGATGTTGCTATTATTGCTTCTAATGAGCATTACGATATTACATTTACGAACCCTGCCGCGAATGATTTGCTCGATATTTCCACAACTTCTGTTGGCCTAAACTTAACCCACACTTCTATACCGGTTACAAAAATAACTACACAACCACAAAGTTTCACCATAGACGTGGGTGGGATCAGCAAAACCTATCGCATTTCCACCGTAAAATACATTCATGAACAACAACTTAATTATCTATTTTTTATTAGTGACGTTCAATGGCTACTTATCGATAAAGAAAGAGATAGCTGGCAACGGCTGCATCGAGTGCTCAGTCATGAGGTAAATAACAGCCTGACGCCTATTACGTCGATAAGCGCTACTTTACTAAAATTGGTCACAAAGCCTGAGGTATCAATGATAAACTTGGAGCAAGGGCTTAATGTCATACATAGCCGCTCTGCTTCCCTAAATACATTCATCAGTAATTTCCAACGAATAAGTAAATTACCTCCTCCCACAAAAGTGCCTTTTTGTTTAACTGAGCTCATTCAAAAGTGTGCATTATTGTTCCCTCATACGCAAATCAACATTGTTAACCCTGAAGTACATCACGTTTTCGCCGATCCCCAACAACTTGAACAAGTTTTAGTTAACTTGCTTAAAAATGCTAAAGAGGCAATGGCTCAAACCACTGGTAAGATAACAGTGGCGATCCAAATAAGCGACAAATATACCAGTATACATATTACCGACGAAGGTACAGGTATAATCAATACTGACAACCTTTTCATTCCATTTTTCTCTACCAAATCAAAAGGAAGTGGGATCGGTTTAGTTTTCAGTCGCCAAATACTATTCAACCACTTAGGTGATTTACAAATTAAGAATAGAAAAGATAGAAAAGGGACGATTGCTACCGTTTCGCTGCCTAGAGTAAAGTAGCCCTACCCTATTTCAGTACTGACTCTAAGACCTATTAAAAACAATGACCATAATGTCTTAACATAATTAAAGAGTAACTTCGCACGGCTCCGTCATCATCACATAGCTCAGGTTCCAAAGCCCTTAGAGCCCAAATAACTGACCTCGTCCAGTTAAAGCGTTTCAAATATCTATTATTGGTACGATTAGTGCTTTCTGTTCTGATATAAACATTCAGCCAATTTTCTGTCGCGTAAGGACATTGTACCGTATGAACTTTAATTCGTTACCACCACAAGCATATTCGAATCTAGACATTAACACCTTAACTAATCCTTCTACGAAAACAGCACAAGACGGTAGCACTAAAGACACTCAGGCAACAGACACCAATAAAAAGTCAGTATCCACCGCCACTGAAGCTGAAAAAAGCCAAGGTGAGTCAGATAAAGTGACAGACCAAAGTAAGAAAGCGGACATAAGCGACCAAGAAAAAATAGTCGGCAATATAAGAATACTGCAAGCAAGGATAGGAGAAGTACGCGCGGATAAAACGCTGTCTAAAGATGAACAAACAGCACAAGTAGCTAAATTGAAAGAACAGCTTGATGAACAGCTACAAAATGTTCAATTGGTCATAAAAAAACAAACCTCTACGCTCGTACAAAGTTTATTTGCGAGCAATGGTTCTAGCCATTCAGGCATGATCTTTAACAATCGAGCTTAATAAAAACAGGCGCATACTATCACATACGCCTTGTTTCAATACGGCTGCGCGTAATGGCTAACTCGTTTTATCTATGTTGAACAAACCAACACGATTTTTTAAAATGAGTAATTTAACCCTGCATACATGGTACGCGGCGCACCAGGTTGAATTCGCTCTTTGCCATACCTTAATTCACTTTGTAAGGCATATTTTTTATCCGTCACATTTGCAATGCGTACATGCAGTTTAAGTGCATCAGATAAATCATAGTTAAACTTCAAATTGGCGACTGTATAGCCTGAATACTTTTGCGTATTTTTAGCATCCATCCAGTAATCACCAATGCTTTGTAGCTCTGCAATGATATTCAGTCCTTCAATAACACGGCTATTATAGTTAAGCCTTAAATTCGCCACATACTCAGGTGCCATTTGTAAACTGTTGCCTGACAAGTCGTGTGCTTTACTTTCTTTTGACTTATAATCCACGCGGCCTTGGTCTTCAATATAATGATCAAATTCATGATCCGATTGACTGTATGCAAACGCAACCGATACAGAATCAGAATATTGATAATTCACACCAAGCTCTATGCCCTGATGCTCAACACTTGCAGCATTTACCCGATAAGACGCACCAAAATCATCATACGCTGTGACAATGGCATCATCTACAGCCATAATATAATACGCCAACTCTAGCGAGAACGCGTCAAGATTTACCTTATAACCCACTTCGTAAGTATCTGACGTTTCCTCACTTAAAGAACTCAACTGAGCGCTGGTTTCCTTGGTTTTTAAATGATACAGCTCAGACGCAGTTGGAATGCGAATTGCGTTCGCAAAACGCACATACACATTACTGGTATCATCTAATTGATAGTTCAAACTCGCCTTCGGGCTCATATGGTCAAACGTGTCTGTTCTGTCTGCTATCGAGCGATTGCCAAACCCATCGTCATCGTAAACCGCTAAGTTGTTTTCAAACTCATATTCATTGCTATCGTATCTTAACCCTAATGAATAACTCAGCTGGCTCGTGATAGAACCCACATGCTGAATATAAGGTGCTATGCCTTTAAAGCGCGTTTTATCATCATAAAATACATGCCCTTTTGGATACGTTGCCGCCCCCCAACCCGATGTAGTTCTGGTGGCTGCTTGAAAAGAAAATGCATCACCTTGCGAATATTCTAAGTCAATACCAATGGTGGTTTCAAAATCATCACTGTGGCTAAAATTACTTAATGCAAGCACGCCTATCGTTTTTACGCTTGACTCAACTTGCGGCATATTTGGCTGCCACGTTGCGATATAATCGTTACTGCGATAACGCGCATAAGGAATAATCGACGCAAAAACACCATTTCCTTGATACTGATACTCTGAACTAATACGAAAGTAGTCAGTTTTACGCCGTGGATCTATTTTTATCACTTCAGCTGGTAACCCTGATTGCGACGGGTCTTGTGCAAACATATCGGCCGTCAAGGCGTTCAACATTTGTTGATCAAGAGATGAGGCCATTATGCTGGTTTTAAACGAATGTTTGTCGGCAACACTCACTTCGTACAACACGTTGAACTCGGTTTTTTCAACGCGACTATTGTCACGCCAACCATCATTACTCAAGTACGCTCCTGATACCCTCACCCCATTTTGATCTGATAAATGATGTGTCGCACTGCCTTGATATCGTGCGTACCCATTTTCACCCAAAGTGATACCAACCTCATTTTTATCTGAATCTACTGGGGCCGATAATATATTGACCGTTGCTGCAACTGCACCAGACCCATACAAGCTGGTTCCCGCACCTTTCATTACCTCTAGGCGTGAAAGTGATGAATTACTGCTTGCCCACCAAAGTGCGTTGTGATTATAAAAAGCAGCGGATTGTAATGGCACATTATCTTGTAGGTAAAGCGTATAGCCACCATAATTTATAGGCATTCTAATTGCCGCATTGTGCCCCTGACCACCCGATAATTGGTTTAATAGTACGCCTGGGATGGTTTGCAACGATTCTGATAAATGCTGGCTATTGTCATTGTTTAAAACGTCTTCTGATACACTGCCTATACTCAAAGCCAATTCAGTACTCGATTTAGCGGTACGGGTTGAGGTAACGGTTATTTGCTCTATTTCATCCATGCCATCATCATAGTTTGCCATTGCATTCAGTGAACACGCTGACAAAATTGACAACGAAATAAGCGAATAACGAAAGCGTTGCTTCATGCTAAATATTCCTAAGTTGTTATTTTAATTAATTACTTTTTACTGGGGTTATTACAGGATGTAATAATCGGCGCGCACAAGCTTGTTTTTGGCGATAACGACGACCTATATACAAACGCACGCCAAACCCTGCGGTAATGACAAGCCCAATACATATAAAGGTCATTATAATATCACGCGTGCCTCTGCCTAATGGGTTTAAAAAATGGTATTTATGAAGATACCCAAAGTGCCAACTCCGTGCAGTTTGCCAGTCGCCATCAATACTGGCAATAAACCCAGTGTGGGGCTCAACACTATAAAGTACATCTGGCATATGTGCGTAGCTAACTTGAATAACGGGCAAACGCTTATTAATAAACCCATATGTCGGACCAAATTTATCAACCTTTTGCCAATGAGACACCGCACCTGCTACGTTGAGTTGCCTTGAAAGTAGTGAGGTGGCCACATCAACACTTGTCACATCAGCGCGTTCACCACGCCAATAACTAAAATCAAGCACAGGCTTATGTTGTGCCTTCACTTGCTTAACAACCTGAGTAAAAATTTGTTCACCAATAACCACTAACTGAAAGTTGTCACCTTGTGCTTGGAGCAAATCATTAACAGGGTCGTGGGTTAAAGAGGCTGTAAAAATAGCGTTGCCAGGTGACAACGCCCTAAATGTCTCGGGGAAAAACTTATCAACTAATATATGTATACTGCTAGTCGAAAAGCCCAACATACATACACTTAAAACCACACCGAATGAGCGGTGTAATACCGGTGTATTAACCCGTTTGTTTTTTAAACGTCGCCATAGCAAGCTATAACTCAACAAGCCAAAAATAGCAGTGCCAAACAGTAATAATGAGATAGCCAGCATGGGTATAATACGCCATAAATCATGGCGCCCACCAACAAACTCAAAAGTATGAAGTTGCTTAAACCAAAACGATAAACTTTCTCTTAAGGGTGTATTATGTGCCGCAATGCGCTTACTTAAGGTATCAACATAGAGGTTATTTTTATTCGATAAGGTGACACGATACACCGGCAGCATACGATTTATTTCAGCATATGCAGGGCTAAATTCATTAATTAATGCGACTTCTAACGCCAGCTGACCAGACCAGGTTTGTGCCAAATAACGAGCATAAAGTTCATCATTCAAGGCCCTATTTATTACACCTGTACGGGTTGAATAATAAACCGTACGCCTATTCTCGATACCAGCGACAATCACTTGATAATAATAATTACCGATATATTCAACAATACTTGCGTGACTTAATTGAGTGATATGATTATCCGTTAAAACCTGCTTAAGTGGCAGCGCAGTTGCTAACACATGATCAGGCACCACCACTAAAGGCACTTTTAAGCGTTCAGCTTTGGCAAAGTGAGACATAGCAGGATGTAACAAACCACTTAGCGCCCACACAATAAAGGGAATAACACACAGCAAGGCAAGGCGCCTATGCCAAACAAGTAAAGACTTGATCATATCATTATTGTTATTATTTCAAAAAGATGGGAGTAGTATAATTCGAATAATCACAGGAAGGGTGTGACATAATGTCGCAGTGGGTACAATTCACCCTTTATACTGATTGGCCCCCACGTGATAGACAAGACTATAAGCACTAGGCCATGCGATTAAAACTGGCCTAGTAACGCACCACGTATATTACGAGATATGGTATGTAAATCAGTCATTCTCTTTTTAGCTTCAAGCATATCAATGCCTTTAATCGCTTCGGCATCTTCTAAGAAAAATGCCATATCAAACTTCTTGCGGCGCTTGTTAAATACGTACACCAAAATATAACAATACCCGTCGACCGCATTCGTCGTCCTAAAAAACTCAAAATCGGTATAGCTGAGTTTGGGCTTTACAATATCTGCATCGAGGTTTTTTATAAACACATGCTTTATATATATTTTTTTCGTTGCAATAGAGTACTTAGTCACATCTCGCAACCCAAATTTATTTAACGATTCAGATGCCACATCCAGTGGTAACAAACTAGTCATCAATGACATATCCTTACTTACTATGAAAACCGACTGTAAACATAATTAAGTAAATGATGTGAAAAAATCTCCCCACAATATAAATAACTTGTGAAATAGCACAATTTACTGTGAATTAATGGGGTTTATCGCGCAGATTCGCCTAGAAAACCACCTAGATTGATGCGAAATGGCCCTTTAGTCCTCCAGAGGTAGATCAGGGCCCATTTTACTTCCCCTTTACTGCCTTACTCATTTCGTCTTCCTGACGCAGGTCAGGATCCATGCCAGTCGTCACACCATCCACGCCTTCACATAATGGATTCTGAAACAAGTTCAGAACGACGAAGGGTTTGGAGCGTAGGATCCATTTCCACTACCCTTTATCACCCTCTCATTCGTCTTCCTGACGCAGGTCAGGACCCATTTAAGCTACAATTTATTACCGTCTTCCTGACGAAGGTCAGGACCCAGACGCTTATATCCCTATTTCGTCTTCCTGACGAAGCTTAGGACCCAGGCCAGTCGTCACACCATCCACGGCCTTCACATAATGGATTCTGAAACAAGTTCAGAACGACGAAGGGTTTGGAGCGCAGGACCCATTTCAGCTACCCTTTATCACCCTCTCATTCGTCTTCCTGACGAAGGTCAGGACCCAGATACTTATACTCCTATTCCGTCTTCCTGACGCAGGTCAGGACCCATGCCAGTCGTCACACCACTCACAATCTTCACACAATGGATTCTGAAACAAGTTCAGAACGACGAAAGTATGACACGAGTACCAAAGTCCTCCTGACGCAGGTCAGGATCCATTTTAGCTACAATTTATTACCGTCTTCCTGACGTAGGTCAGAACCCAGATGCTTATATCCCTATTCCGTCTTCCTAACGTAGGTCTGGACCCATGCCAGTCGTCACACCACTCACAATCTTCACACAATGGATTCTGAAACAAGTTCAGAACGACGAAGGGTTTGGAGCGCAGGATCCATTTCAACTACCCTTTATCACCCTCTCATTCGTCTTCCTGACGCAGGTCGGGACCCATTTCAGCTACAACTTATTACCGTCTTCCTGACGAAGGTCAGGACCCAGATGCTTATACCCCTATTCCGTCTTCCTGACGTAGGTCAGGACCCAGATGCTTATACCCCTATTTCGTCTTCCTGACGAAGGTCAGGATCCATGCCAGTCTTCACACCACCCACGATCTTCACACAATGGATTCTGAAACAAGTTCAGAACGACGAAGGGTTTGAAGCGCAGGACCCACTTCAGCTACCCTTTATTGCCCGCCCGCTCGTTCGTCTTCCTGACGAAGGTCAGGACCCAGATACTTATACCCCTATTTCGTCTTCCTGACGTAGGTCAGGACCCATGCCAGTCGTCACACCATCCACGGCCTTCACACAATGGATTCTGAAACAGGTTCAGAACGACGAAGGGTTTGGAGCGTAGGACCTATTTCAGCTACCCTTTATTGCCCTCTCATTCGTCTTACTGACGAAGGTCAGGACCCAGATGCTTATACCCCTATTTCGTCTTCCTGACGTAGGTCAGGACCCATGCCAGTCGTCACACCACCCACAGTCTTCACATAATGGATTCTGAAACAAGTTCAGAACGACGAAGGGTTTGGAGCGCAGGATCCATTTCAACTACCCTTTATCACCCTCTCTTTAGTCTTCCTGACGCAGGTCAGGACCCATACAATCTCTTCCTTTGCGAACCACACCCAGTATAAATACCCACGCATTTATTTTATCAAAACACCAACAACCCCTTCACTAATTCGCATATAAATATTATCATATCCATGCTAGTTTACATTATGTGATTGCAATGTTATATTTACGTTAAATATAATTAAAATAACCTTTCCATCGATAATTTAAGGATAGGACGTGATCAATGGTGATGACCTTAAGGCCATGCGGAAACAGGCCGGTATTACACAAGCGCAAATGGCAGAAAAGCTGAGTTGTGACAGAAAAACAATCAGTAATTACGAGTTTGGTGTCGGCGAGCCAAAAATGGGGCAACTGTTTAAATGGTTAATGATTTGCAAAGTAGATGTAAAACCTCTGCTTAAGCAAATTGATAATATTCGAGATAAGTTAGAGCTAGATGAGTAAAGCTCTTTCATAAATTATAAGTAGGTAGTGTGAGTCATGAAATCATTAACTAAAAGTTTATGTAAAAAAGTATCTGGTGGAACATTCCCATGGAAACCTCTAGAAAGTTCAACAGAAAAAGCTCCCCTACCACAGTTAAAATTACATAAAAAAATAGAAAGCAACATAAAATTATGACAAAATCAAGATTAATTCTAGGTCTAATAATATCACTATCTATATTTTATATAATAATTGAAAACGCCCACGTATCAACATACATTTACTTGTCAATTATTGCATCTAACCTTGCTTTTAGTGTATTTACAAAAAATAAAAATTCAGCTCACATATGCATTTTCTTACTAATAATAAACACTGTAGGTTATTTGTTATTCGGGTTGGGCGCTATAAATTCTTTACTTATAGAAGGGAGTAAGATTGCAAATGGCTTGATTATTTACGGGATCCAGTTGAGCCTTAATATTGCAATGTTTTTTGCTTTCATATTTCGAGTTCAAATATCACGCCTAATTTCGGACTCTAACGACATCTATTTAAATGATTTCGATGGGCTATTCCATTGGCTATTTTTATACTTTTCATTAATCAGCCTACTAGCTCTTATAGAGTTTATTCTCAGATGCGTATTTGACCAATATTTTTTAAAAGTCATATATGATAACTATGAAAATTTAGTTTATATTGGCTGGTCAGTTACAAACGGGTTACTTTTTACTATGCAACTTGTATACAATAAAAGTAAAAATTAAACACTTGATGGGAAACCAATCTTAGCTTTATAGAGCAACTATTAGATTAATAATAAATGTTAAATGGAAATGACTTAAAATCCATAAGG
>NZ_JAGJEF010000030.1:0-53876 GCF_018100875.1 Pseudoalteromonas sp. MMG012 | reverse complement strand
TGCTTACTTATTCTATACTGTCACTTAAAAAGAATAGATTCTGACCTGCGTCAGAAAGACGATAGTTGTGGCATATCCTCGGTTATTCGGTAGAAATAGTAACAAAAACCACTCGGTGCGTGACTACAGAGATAAGATACACCACAAGCTTTATCATCTTCGTCGCCCTGAACTCGGTTCAGGGTCCATGTGCTGACTTACCCTATGCTGCCACTTAAAAACAGTAGATTCTGACCTGCGTCAGAAAGACGATAGTTGTGGCATATCCTCGGTATTCGGTAGAAATGCTAACAAACACGACAGAACATGACCACAAACACCACTCGGTGCATGACTACAGAAATAAGATACACCACAAGCTCATCATCTTCGTCGCCCTGAACTTGATTCAGGGTCCATGAAATTGCCACTTAAGCGTAAACAATCCTGCCATGGAGCTGGGTTACATCGGTCATCCATGACCTCACATCGAAGTGCTGCGAAACTACGTTTCACCACTCATCACAAACGCTCTATGCTTAACCACGCCAGTATCACTATACTCCACTTTTTCAATGCAGCAAAACAGCATTAAATACGCTTCGCAACGTCGACAGGATATATAAGAAAAGATCGCACCTAATTCATCTCATCATCAATCCAAAATTTAGTGCCTTTTAATACCGCTTGCAGTGCAAGACCTGTATCAGTTAATGAATAAACCGTTACGTCATCGATAATCGCTTCTGCCGATACAGCGCTGCCTTGTTGTTTATGCTTTGCTGCTGCATCTACATTACCGCCAAACGTCCAGCCCTGACCAATAAACTTGGCCAAGGCTGCTTGAGTATGAAAAACCATCACAATATTAAAATCTTTTGCCCCGATCCCAAGCCCTAAACCGGCTTCAGCCATATTCATGTAAGTTTTATTATTTGTTTGATTATTAACAACAACCCCATAGCCCCCGCCAAAACTCGCAAGGATCACATTCACGTTCGCACTATCAAATACCGCATATCCCGCAGCATGCTTTACCTGTTGTCGAACATCAGGCTTTTGCTTAAATAGTTTCGTTAATGTTGTTTGTTCCATAACATTAACCATGGCACGCTTTTCATCAACGGAATGACTCTGGGTGGACGTACAGCCAGTCAGTAGACTAGCAAGAAATATAAGATATAAGAGAAACACTTTCATCAAGATTCACTTCATTCAATTCAACATATGCTCAGCATAGTAACAGGGTCAACCTTGCTGCTAGATGAATCTAATCTAAATATAGGAGAACAATAAAGAAAAAAGGCCGCATAAAGCGGCCAAACACATCATGGGTAATGATGAGGGATAAGTGTGAAAACAAAGCCAGTTTACCAATCTAATAATAAAATAAAATCATATTATAACGGTCTATATCATCGAAAAAATCGAATTGTTGTTATTTCATTCAATGCATTAACTTATCACCACATGTTATCGAAATACCCAAATTCATTTACATATCACTTACTGCTGGAGTATGAGCCTCTGGATTTTGAGCCTTTGTTGTTTTTATAAACAATTTATACACCGCTGGCACGAAAAAGAACGACAACAAGGTTGTTAACACCGTACCACCAGCAATCGCTACGGCAAATGGTGGCCAGAATCCGCCTCCCGCAAGTATCAACGGCATAAAACCACCCACTGTGGTAATTGTCGTAGAGCTAATGTGTCTGCCACATGTCATTACGCTCATCACTACTTTGTCGTCATTTTGGCCTGCATTATTCACTTTTAATTCAGACAGTATGACAATGGCTGCATTGATAGCTAATCCCATTAAACCAAGTAACGCGATTATTACAGTAAAACCAAATGGGTAGCCTGCAATATAAACACTTAATAACCCTAACAAGGCTGATTGTACGGCGGTCACTAAAATAACCGCTGTGGTGGTAAATGAATTAAATGTGAGTACCAGTACACTTACCAACAACACCACAATAATGCCTATTTTGCCAAGTAGTCGACCAACCGCTTCATCTCGCTGTTGCGACTCCCCCCCCACTTCAATCCGGTAACCGGCTGGTAGTTGCGCTTGTGCTGCCTGCAATTTAGGTTGAATTTCATTGAGAACTTTCTGTGGTAATATTCCTGCTTGTAAAAAACCTTCGATAACATTAACGCGCTCTCCATTGCGCCGATGCACTGCGCTTTGTACTGGTTCCAATGACGCATCAGCAAACGCAGCCAGCAATAATGGCTGCTCAGTAATAAACTGTGTTCCATACAGTGCATCTATTGATTCACGTTGCTCTTGTGACGTACGCAAACGCACAGGTATTGTTTCGGTTTCTTCTAAGACAGACGCAATTACTACTCCCTCAAACTGCGCTTCTAACTGAGTGGCTATGTCGGTTAATTTAACACCAGCATGGCTTAATAACGTTTCATCGGCGTTAAGCGTCACTTTCGCGCTCCCCGATTCTAGCGTCGCCCTTGTATGAGTAATTTGCTGGTGTGCAATGAGCTCTGTACGCAATTTTTGTCCTATAGAGCTTAAGGTCGATAAATTCGGCCCAAATACTCTTAACTCAATTGGCGCATTAAAAGGTGGGCCTTGCTCTAATTTACGAACCAAAGTCTGAGCTTCAGGAAATGCCCTATCTAATTCATATTGAAGCTCGTGAATGAGTTCATCTGCCCGTTTAAAATCAGACACTTTCACCATAGCTTGCGCATAGTTTTTGGCCCCCTTATCTCGTTGCAATAAATTATAATAAAACAACGGAATATTATTCCCAATCATCCAGTTAAGCTGCTCTATCCCTTCATATTGATGAATAAATTCAGACATTTCATCAATACGCTTTTGCGTCGCTGAGATACTACTATTAGGAGATAATCGAACTTCGATATGAAACATATCTTTATCTGCAGGGGGGAAGAACTGCTCAGTCAATTGACTTGCGCTAATAAAGCCAAAAATAGGCAATATCATTGATAATAAAATAGTAAGTTTAGGGCGCGCAATTGCAAAATATAGCAGTGATTTAAAACGTCCCGATAAACTAGGTAAATTGACTCCATTGTGTAATATACCCTGCTGGCTTTTTTGTGGTAAAAAACGACCAGCAAAAACGGCAATCAAGGTATGTGAAACAACGTAAGAACCAATCAATGCGAATATAACACTGAGCGCAATGCCACCGACAAACTCACCTGATGGCCCTGGCATCAGCACAATAGGCGCAAATGCTAAAATGGTGGTCAACGTTGAACTTAATAACGGTAGCCAAAAGTGGTTTACCGCTTTCTTCACTGCATGCAAAGCAGTCATGCCCTGTTGACGATACCTTGCGATTGAATCGGTGATCACAATCGCGTTGTCTACCATGATCCCAAGTGCTACGACTAACCCCGTGACCGACATTTGGTGAATAGGTAATCCATAAATATTCATACACGCCAACGTAAACAACACGGTCAAAGGTAAAGCCGCCCCCACAATTAGCGCCGCGCGTAACCCTAACGTGAGCAACAATACGCCGAGTATCAGCGCAAAGCCTACCGCAATATTATCAATCAGTTCTCCTAGCCGGGCCTGTGTATAGACTTTTTGGTCAAATACTGTGTGTGCCTGTACAGTACCAGGGAGCGAGAGCTCAAAATTGCTTAGTTTCTCATCTATGACTGCAGACCAGCGATCGACTCTGAATTCAGGCTGCATCCTTACCCCTAAAAATACACCTTGCTGACCATCAATCAACGCCACTTCTGTGCGAGGTGAGCGCAGCTGCCGTGTTACCGTTGCAACGTCTGCTAACACAAACTGCGCAATATCATCGTTACTGGCCAATGGAATAGCAGCAATACGTGCTAAAGAATCAAACGATCCATTGAGCTCTATTTGTAAATGGGACTCATCATTTATCACCGATCCAGCAGCAACTTTGGGGTCTGCACCTTTTACGGCATCTGCAATCTGCTGCAATGATACACCCGCTAGCGTTGCTTTGTCCGAGTCATACGTCACTCGGATCTCTTCTTCAATACCGCCAAATAAGTGAACAATCTCAACACCTGGAGTATTTGTTAACTGGTTTTTTAATTCTTTTGCAAAGCGATTTAACCTCATTAAAGAAGCAGTATTTTGCTCCCCCGTAATCGCGATGATCTTGGTATATGCATACCCTCTATCATCTTCAAGGACTGTTAAGCTGGCTTGTTGTGGTAATTGAGATTGGGCATCCGCTAATAAATCTCGTATTCGAGACCATACGGGAATAACCCCAGTGACTTCATCTTTGAGTTCGATACTGATCACTGATATACCCGCACGCGACATACCAATAATGTTTTTTATTTCAGCCTGAGACTTTAATTTTAGCTCGAGTTTTTCTGTGATCTGAGCTTCAACTCGGCTCGCAGTTGCGCCTGGTAAATATGTAGTAATAATTGCAAAACGATTGATGATCCGAGGGTCTTCACTCAGTGGTAAATTATTAAGTGCGGAGAAGCCTGTCACTATCAACAAAGCAACGAGTAACGCTTGCAGCCTGCCATTTGAAAATAAAAACTGCATGGCTACAAACTCCGACTACTAAGGGTCTGGACAACCTCAACGGCAATGTTCGCCGCCATTTTATGTAGCCCGTTCGCTACAATTAATGGGTACTGTGTTAGAGCACCACTAACAAAAGCATATTCCCCATCGGTATAATGCACATTAACCGATATAGGGACTATTGTTCCTGCCTCTACACCATATACTAACCAAGTACCACGCACTCCATCCGTTAAAGCACTCAACGGCACCCAAAAGCCCGGTTGTTCCGTAAAGGTGCTGATCCCCATTCGTGCTAACGTGCCAGCGTAGACTTCGACCCCTTTGGGTAATTGAAAACGCATCATTAATGTTCGGGACATATTGTCAATAAGCGCCCCTTTACTCAGTAATTGTGCTGGATATTGCTTTCCCGATACTGTAATCACCATAGTGTCGTTCACATATGCTTGCAATGACACCGGCACGCCGAGCACAACCTGGGATTTGTTATGCTCTAACAATCTAAACATCACTTGACCCACACTCGCAACTTCACCTAAATGCACATTTCTTTGCGCTATCAGGCCTGAAAAAGGGGCTGTAAGAGACGCTTTCCCTAACCGAATTGCAACCGATTTTAGCTTAACGTCAAGTAAAGACTGTTCCGCTGCAATTACCTCAATTTGGGTAGTGACTTCATCAAGTTGTTGTGCCGCAGAGTGATTTTTCTTGCTCAATTTCTCAAATCGTTGTTGCTCTACTTTTGCTAGCTTTAGCTGCGCCTTAAGTTTCGCCTTCTGCGCGTCAAGTTCAAGTCTTTCTATTTCAAGTAATTGCGTATCTTGTTTTGCAATAATCTCCCCTTTGTTAACCCAATCGCCTTGGTCAAACAAAATCGTGTGGACTTTACCGGAAAACTCAAAACTCAAATTCGCCTCATGCTGCTTAACCACTTGTCCTGTCACTGCGCGTAGCTGTGTGTATCCAGATTCAAGTTTGACTTGATACGCAGCAATAGGCAGATGATCACCACTTTCAGCTGCAAGCACACTCCAACACCACAAAAAGCTGAAAAAGAATGTGAGTAGTTTCATGGTAAATCCTTGTTTTATCAAAATAATCTCTCTGTGGTATTAAGTTAGGTGATTCATGCTAAATTAAATGTCACCGCAACGTGACGTAAATAGTATTATTGTTCAGTACTAACCTGCTTATCTTGACTGGGCTTTATCAAGGATTAAATCTGTTATATCTTTGCTACAAACCAGTGGAAGATTACGCATTTTTAACTCCTTTAAATGTGCTCGGTTAGGATACGAATAGTAACTTTCAGGCACCGTTGGTATCGGCGCGAGTACACCCAAGTCTTTGCTTAACAATGCCATTACTTGCGGATAAAATACAGTGAATTGATTGCATACCATACGATCTAGCTGTAATAGACTGCGTGGTTGGTCACACCTTATACCACACTGGGCAATGAGTGGGCCCGCATCTATCTCGGTATTTGTTACCCAATGAGCAGACAAACCATATTGCTGCTGGTTATACAAATAACTAAATAAAATAGGAAAAAGCCCTCGGCAACTGGGTAAATACGCAGGATGGAAATTCACAACGCCTAATCTAGGCGCATCAATCATTGGCTGTTGCAAAATTTGGTCGAAGTAAAAAATAGTTAATAAATCAATATTATATTTTTTTATCTGCGCGACCACATCTGGGGCATTGATGTCTTTTACTTTAATACAAGGTATTTGATGCGTATCACATATTTGACGAATACTGGGCAGTGACTGATTACCCAACAGATTAGATATCCATCGCATTATCGGCATCGCTGTCATTTTTACGCACAAATAATTGACAAACCCTAAGCCTCTGAGGTTTAAATTGCGGGTCAACTGTGTAAAAAATCCGCCATTTTTCTTTGAATAAGGATCGCTTAATATTACCAACTTAATATCACGATGATGGCGGCGTATGACCGTCACCATCGCTTCTTGAGTGGCGACATTCTCTATATTAGAAAGTGCTACTCTCATAATTACACCATGATTAACGGTTTGTTATCATAATACGATGCTAACGGCGTTAACATACTATGCTTAGCTGGCGGGTGAAAATTAAACGCATGTATTGTTTGCGCAATACTTGAAAAGTAAACATTACCGATATAGTTTATTCCGCCAACTTTCTCGATGATTTGCGTCATCACTTGGGCCAACACTTCTTGTAATTGATAGCGGCATGCCAGTACCTGTGCCAAGGTATCCTGCGTTTGGTTATTCATATCATAGGCAATCGCCTTCAAGGCCAATGCACTTGAATCAAGTTTAATGTAAGCCGCTGCTTTATCTTCAAGCGATAAACGCTTATGGTTATCTGCTTGTTCGACTAAGCCGTATACCATCCCCAAATATGATGCACTCGTGAGTAACTCAAACCACACAAAGCCGCTAATGTGCGCATGATAAGCCGACTGCTCGTCAACATTAACCATCATACTATGCGGCACATAAACCTCATCTAAGTGGACAGCTTCACTTTGACTTGCTTTTAAGAAGCTAGCATTCCAAAATGGCTCAACATTAACACCGTCATTTTCTTTATGGATAAGCGCCACAGCGAAGTAAGGTTCACCATCGCTGGGCTCAACCCGCACACTAGCCGTTAATAAATCCATATCATGGGCTAAGCTACAGGGTTTTTTTGTGCCCGTTATTAAAAATCCTTTGCCACTGGGTTTAGCAACAATCTGACTTTGCAAAATGCTTCTAGCGGTATTGCCTTCACTGAATGCTGACGAGACGAGTAAATCATTCTTCGCTATCGCCTCAAGTAGCAATGACTCTAAACCATGACTTGTTTTCGCCATTTCCTGCAAAGTAGCAATTGAGAATTGGTGCATACCTGCACCAATCGCCAGTGACGGAGAATAAATACCTAACCCTAATTGTACTAATACCCCTTGCCACGGGGTCAATTCTCGACCGCCATAGCTGCGTTTTACCATCAATTTGCAACCGCCACTTAGCTTAAACCAATTTATAACCTGACTCTGCTCAGATTCATTGTCTATGAAACTATTTGTACTCAATTTATCAGCTAAGCCAGGTAAGAAGCGATCAACACTGGCGAGAGCATCACTGGCTATCGTCATACCCGATCCCCTTCCTTTTCAAGTGAAAATAACTCGGTCAACATGTCGTTAATATTCGCTGTGATCGCCATTTCTGCGATAGGCTCTAAAATATCAGCAAGTGTTGGGATCCCCATACAAAATGACGCTTCAAAACAAATTTTAGCGCTGTCGCTTGACAGCACTTCAACCTGCCAACGCCCATAGAACTCTTCCGCATCCCCTTCTAATTGATTAAAATCTATGGTCAGAGCCTGCTCATCAAACACATCTTGCTCTCGCCAGCACATCTGGCCATCGTGAAAGTGAACTTGCCATGTTGAATCACTTTGCGTATCTGATACTTTGGTTACATCAATACTTATCACCGCCGCGCAGTGTTTTTCAAACTGTTTAAAATCAGAAATCGTTTGATATGCCAATGCTGCTGATACTGGCACTCGTTTTTCAATTGTGACACGTCTCATTAGGGTAAATCCTTAGCTGATAATGATGAAAATGCGGCGATACATGCCGTAATTATTTGATTTATTTGTGCTTCAGTTAATAAAGCACTGGGTGTTAAACGTACCGTATTGGCATTACTCAAAGAGGGCTGGTGATCACTTTATGTTGTAATAAAGCCAAAGTAAGCTGACCTGCCCTCGCTGGGTTTTGAGCGTCAAGACCAATGAGTACTCCGCTTCCTCTCACACGTACGCCCGCTTTGGTTGCATGGGGTGATAGTGCTGCCACCAGCTTTAGTCCAATGGTGCGGGCTTTGTTTGCAATGTTGTCCCGCTTTAAGATATCTAACGTGGTAATTGCAGCGGCAAGAGCTATCGGGGAACCACCAAACGTGCTGCTATGTAGCATAAAATCTTTGTTAAGTGGCTCGAACGTAGCTGCAGTGGCAACAAGCGCTGCACATGGCACAACCCCACCACTTAACCCTTTGCCCACTAACATCATATCTGGCGTAACTTGATGTGCCTCAATTGCCCAGTCAAAGCCGGTTCGAGCTAGCCCTGATTGAATTTCATCTGCAATCAACAAGCCATCATGAGCCACACATAATGCTTTGGCGAGCTGCACAAATTCACTGCTTAGTGCATATACGCCTCCTTCCCCTTGTACCGGTTCAATGATCACAGCAACCCTATCTGAGTGATTTTCAAAACACGCAGACAGCGCTGTCATATCATCGCATGCAACGAAAGTGACCTCGTCAAAAAGAGGTTCAAATGGGGCTCTAAACGCACTCCGATGGGTCACACTTAGTGCACCTAATATCTTGCCATGATAACTCCCCGTTATGGCCACAACTTTATTACAGCCATTGGCTCGTGCGAGCTTCAACGCAAGCTCGGTCGACTCAGTGCCAGAATTCGTAAAAAAGGTATAATCCAATGTTTCAGGACAAAAATCAGCCAGCTTTTTACTGGCGATTGCCAGCGTATTATTCATCAACGTCCGGCTACTCATCGGCAATATGTTGAGCTGCTGTACCACGCTTTCAACAATTTCAGGGTGACGATGACCGAGAATAAACACCCCGAATCCGCCACAATCTAGGTATGTTTGTCCTTGTGTATCGATAATCTCACAGCCTTGTGCAGCGTGTTCAATAGGTAAATTCATCATACTTGATAGCTTCGCTCTTGAGCGGTTACTATGAGATCTCAACATACTTAACGTTTCTTCTCTCATAATAAAGACTCATTAATAAGCGTCTCCGTCAGTGGGTGTACCTCGTCAAATGCAGCAATGTTTTTAACCATAACTTCTGGGATATCAAATGGCTGAGGGCCATTTTTATAAGTACCCAATACATTTAAATCAGATGAAAAACCTTCGCTCATATCCAAATATTTTAAATAAATCGATGTTTCTTCAAACATACGTTTGTAACGACGTGGTAATGCCGGAAGGAATACAGGCTTGATCAAGCGTTCAAAAGTGGTGGGGTTGATCAGTTTAGGTGGCTTAAACTTGACTTGATAACGCTCAAAATAATCTGGATTAGTGCCAATTGTTAACATTTGACCTAACGTGCTTGCTCTGTCTCCTGCGGTTAGCCAAAACTCACCTGATAAATTATTGTCAATGACCGCCAATATGCCACTGGCGACGGTATCTCTTGGAATAACATCGACCAGTGTGCTCGCATCCCTTGGTACGACTGGGATCACTTCTTTGGTCGCTAACTTAAGCATATTATGCATTCCCTGTTTTTTAGGCATGATCCCTTTAATGCTGTCTCCAATTATGACCGATGGACGAATGGTTGTTATATCTTCATCTAAAGAAGATTCTGCCAGTTTTTTACTGTGCTCGTAATTGTTAAATGCATGCCCATTTCGACCTTTTACAAATGCGGTACTAATGTAAACCAAGCGCGCATTCAGCTTATTTGCCAACGCTTTTGCATGCTTTAAACCAGCGATATTCACTTCAGCGAGTACCTCGGGATCCGCTGTAAAATCAGTCAATGCAGCACTATGCACTAATACATCTGTTTGACTTAGCTTTGCTAAATCATCAGCGCTAAGAGCAAAATCTGGTTTAGATATGTTGCCTTTTAGCTGTCGAGCAACCCCCTTGGGCAAGACACTAAATTTTTGCCTATTGGTCAAAATCGACACTTGGTCGCCCTCTTCAAGCTGTTCAAGAATCGACAAACCAACCACACCCGTTGCACCTGTTAGAAAAAAGTGACGTGACATTACTACTCCTTCAATCACATACCAAAAATCAAGCATGCCTCACCCCAGGCAATGCTCATGTATTTATTTTAGGTCCGTAATGATAATTGTTTACAATGAACAATTAAACAACTTTGTTTACTAAATTTTTACACTTGTAATGATAATGTGTTACGACTGTTTTTTTTGCGGTAGAAATAAAGGAAGAAATCATTACCTTCGAGGCAATGATTTAAAAAAGTAAGCTAGATTTTTTTTCTAAATGTAATTTTGCTGTCGCTATTGTCATCTAAACGCGTGCACCCAACAATGTGGTAATCATATGCAATCAGCATCTGTAACATGCGCTTAAAGCGATTCATAGACTTAACTTCTATAACTTGATAACCCTCTCGTTTGGCATACGCTTCTTGGTGCAGTAGCAGTGATTTTGCAATGCCCAACCCTCTATAATCAGGCAGCACTGCACCAAGCCAGCTATAGAATAATCGACTCTGTTTTTCATACCCAAGTTTATAAGCAACAGGCTTTCCCTCAATGTATGCAACAAATAAAACGTGCTTATGAGCGTCAATCTTAGTTCTGATATCATCTACAGATTTTGGCGAAGTAAACTCAGGAATATCATTTTCAATGTGCAACAAATCGCACAACGTGCCTTGTTTTATGATAAAAGTCATGTATCAACCTACTACCTTAGATTTACTTGACTCGACCATTGGCATCACGTTAGCCGGGCGATAACTAGACAGATCCCTGATGCGATGAAGAACGCTGTGATGCAATGATTCATTGGTCAAAGGCTTTCTGTCTATTTCCCGTATTGAGTCGGTCAATTTGTATAACCAGGTCATTGAGTCTCGGTATTCATCCAAATGATAGGCTTTATAATAACTTAAAAAGGGTTCGTTAAAATGTAGCCCGTACTGAGTCGCCATATCTTTGATCCAATGCAAGCTTATATTCGCTAAACCATCTTGACTATAGCCCCCACCCACATTGCTATGACTACCTATAAACCATTGCTGTTGAAGTGTTTGCGTTGAATCTTTCGGTAATTGCCAAATTGCAGGATTAAAAATACCACGGCGTTCATCAATAGCTAATGCCTGATATGCATGTTCAATATTGCGCGTTAAGCTGACATCATGGAATTGATAACGACGATTAAATTTACCAAAACCAACTGGAATACCTAAAGCGCCGACCGTATCCCAAACGCCCACAAATTTTATCTTCACATCAATGCAATGATGCTGCTTTTGAAAAGACACTAACTGTGCTTCTGACGAGCTATTACGATACAGTCTATATGCTTCCGGCATATAAAATGCGTGATTTTTTGGTAAAAGCCCCACTTTATTCAGCAACCCTGCCAAGCTACGAACCGTATAAGCTCCGCGGCTAAAACCAAATAAATATATTTCGTCGCCTTGCTGATAATTGTGCACAATGAAACGATAGGCTTTTATTATATTTTGAGATAAACCCATGCCAAACCCGCCACCAAGGATCCGATCTAACCCCCATTGTGTACCCACACCTTCACTATAATAAACAACTTGGTGGACACCATTTGGACAAACAGGCTCAATACCTCGAGCTATTTTCACAACATTAGTGGGTTTACGCTTTCCTCGGTCATATTGCGTAGGCTTGTTCCACGTCCCATCCATACAGACGATGATTCTTTTCATTTGTTATATTCTATACATTGTATTATGCGCGCAATTCTATAAGTGTTCCTATTTAAGTCAACACCTTAAATGACCTTGCTATTTGAGTTTTTGGATGAAAATTATAGAGTAAGCATTCTTAAGGATATGTTATGCAGCAATCTCAATTCTATTTCGTCCATGTTCCTTGGCTAAATAAAGTGCTTTGTCGGCTCGCTCAATCAGCTGAGTGACAAAGCATTGCTCACCATGTAATGCAATACCGAAGCTTGCAGTAATTGAACGAACGGCTTTGCCTGTCTTTTTGCCCTTCACCGATAACTTCGCAATATCTTTACGAATACTCTCAGCAAAATTAACCACTTCACTTAAACTATCCAATTCAGCAGTAATACAAAACTCTTCACCACCATAACGATATGCTTTTCCAATGCCCTCGGTATGCTTCATTATTTTTGTCGATACAACTTTTAAAACATCGTCTCCTTTTTGATGTCCAAAATCATCGTTAAACTGTTTAAAGTGGTCAATATCAACAAAAATTAAAGCGCGGTGATTGCCTGTGTGCTCAGCCTTGCAAAATAAGACAATGTCTTCATCAAACTTGCCTCTGTTAAGCAACCCAGTTAGGGGATCTTGGCTGGCTGCAGTTTGCGTATTAACTAATGCTGTTTTTAAATCGCTGATCTCAGCGTAGGCGTTCTCTAGTTTCTTCTGAAATTGATACGCATTTTGTTGCATCACAACCGACTCTTCAGTCAAACGATCCACATAACCCAATACATCATCAAATGAGTCTAAACTGTTTTTCTTCAAGCCGTATAAACCTGAATGGCATTGAGACAAAATGGCTGAAAAGTCTTGTGACGACTCAAGTGTTTTACCTATTTCGGTTTGCACATCAGCAATTGTATTATGAAATGAATCAGACATCTGGTGAAACAAAGCAAGATCTTTATCTGATAAAAAAGCGTTAAACAGCTGTTTTGCTTGTGCAGGCGGGCATGTTTGGTAGTGTGCCAAAATATCGTCGAGTTCTTTGTTTAACTTGTCGTTCGAACCGAGCACATAGCAATACCAAATAGCATAGTTTACCGGTGTGACTGGCATTTTATATTTAACCATAAGAGGAATGGCTTGCTTCATACATTGAGCTGAATGAGAAAGTGACGTATCAAATTCCGTGGCTTTCATAACCCTAATCCTAGAACAAACTTATAATTATTATCAAAGAGCGCTTATGCTCGTTAACACAGCACAAAACCAAGACTAAAGCATTGCAAATAATTAATCAATTGAAAAATAATTGAAGTCACAATACTGAGCCAAAATTCACATAAACTACTGAGAAACAACTCATAAACTCATCATTTCTCACTAACAAAAGCAAATAAAAAATTGCATAAACAACAAGATAAAATATTATCTATTCCAAATAAACTGATAATTGCCACATCAAGTATGTTAATTTCAAGATCGAAAAAATACAAAAATTACATTCTGATAACACCACTATTTCAATTATATCAAGTGCTGGGTCACACTGACTCTTTTCGCCAACAGTTTCACTTCGGTATGTGCACCGTTAATTAACGGCATATTTGGCGGCTGATGGCTTATATCCACATCAAAAACAATGGGGATGTTTAGCTCACCTAACGCCCGCTCTAATACTGCTTTATGTGTGCTATTAGGTCCATCATTCACGCTGTTTCGACCAATCAATATACCAGATGCCCGTTCAAACACACCTCGAAATTTCAGTCCTAACAAAGCTCTTATATAGGCATTGTCATTCAGTTGGGCATTTTCAAAATACAAGATCAGTGCGTCATTTTCGTGACTGCATACGAAGGTATCAAGCTGCGCAAATGCCGTTTGCATAAGGTGCTGATGCGTATCTAAACAACCGCCCAATAATCGGCCAGAAAAAATGACGGGCGTGACTAACTTCGTCTCACTCTCAGCAAGTAGACGCCACTTTGTAGGTTCTGTGAGATTAAAAATCATCGTTGGGTCCGAAATCGACTGAGAATTCGTTTTTTCAAAAAAAGTACTGGGGTGTTGTGTGATTTCATCTCCTTGTTGCAATGACATAATATCAAGTGTGTTGCGCGTTAAACTATCCGTTTGTAAAGCACTTAACTGCATTAAATTGCTGCCATGGAGCGTGGCCCATCCTAGTCGAGTAGTCAAGGCTGTCATGATGGTGCTCACATCAGAAAAACCAAATACCCATTTTGGTGATGCGTTTTCCAATGCCTGCCAGTCCAGTAAAGGTAAAATAGTCATTGCTAACTCTCCCCCCCAAGGCGGGACTACGGCCGAAATCTGTTCATCTAAGAGAAATTGTGTCAACTCATCAGCCCGAGTATGTAGGTCTATTTGAGCACTATTTCGAACCGTATCCCCTTCAACAACTTCGAATCCATAACCGTGCAATAATTCAATGGCTTTATCTAATCTTGCAAAACATACTGACGGCACAGATGATGAGAATGCACAAATGGCAATGCGGCTTCCAGGCTTCAGCGGCTGAGGATAATACATAGGCGGCGAGCTCCTAAATAAAAATACACTAACGTTGTTTCTAAAAAGAGTAAACCCCAATTTATTACACCTGACTAACTGACTTGTCATTGACTATCAATACGAGCGCCTGTTGGACAAAAGCTTGATGGCCTTTATAGTGTGAAGATGCAATGTTCCGTTTAGCATTTAAACAATGCGAATGCACAGTAGCAATTCAACATCAATACGCGATAATGTTGTCAAAATGCCAGCAGGTATTCCTTAGGTCCACCGCTGCTAAATACGTTAAAGGATAGAGGTAGCGCATCATGTTGTCTAAAAATGGACATAATACTAATAATCGAAATAGGGGCGTGAATAACCATGGTTTATTGGTATTGCCTCAAGCATTAACGCAACTTGATGGCGCTGTTTGTTTCTATAGTGGTATACACTGTACCATCTACCATAAAACACTTAAGCATGACTTATTTGATATTGAGTTTTATTCTAATCAAGTGTGCTTAGTTTATGTTGTCTCGGGCAAAGAAACCTTGCTCTCAAAATACAATGAGCAAATAACACTCTGTCGTGGTGACGCCATCATTTTGGCCCCAGGAGAAACGCTACATTCAGATTATTTCAGTTCCAGCGGCACACTTACAGCCTGGTTGGTTTTTTTTTCACCAGCGATGCTACTTGATTTGCCACATCATGAACACACATCCAATGTCCATCACGCAAACGCCTCTTTCTCTTCAGTTTCTGATACATCGCTGCTCAGTACGTTTTTCATAAGTCTTACGGCCTACCAACAAAAGTCATTATTGTGTGATCAGCTCTTCACAGCCAAAACGAACGAGCTATTATGTATTCTAAAGACGCTAAGTACCCCTTCACTTAGCACCTTACTTAATGCTAACAACCACCTTTTAGGGGCACGCGATAACTTTAAACGGCTGATTGAAAAATGTGACTTTCTGACTTTGTCTGTCACAGATATGGCGCAGCTATGCAACATGTCTCATGCGTCGTTTCTACGACAATTTAAATCAGCCTATGATATGACACCCACACAGTGGTTAACGCATAAGCGGCTTTCACACGCCCAATCTTTGCTGAACCATACTGACCTAACTGTGACCGACATTGCCGCAACAACAGGTTACCTCGACACGTCACACTTCATCAAAATGTTTAAGCGCAAGTTTGGCGTTACACCAAACAGATATAAATATTCATAATAAAACCCCTATTTTGTCAAAAAAGTCATATTGTGAAGGTTTCATCAATGGCAAAGTGGCATCACTATTTATATAAAAGGATACACTTATGGTTCGGGTTAACTTAGTCTGCCAACTTAAAAGCCAACAACATACAATGTTACACAAGTTTTTAGCTGATAACTTAAATAATGTCCGTCGCTTTACTGGGTGTTTGCGTGTCGATATTTATTTTGATGAATCCCAAAATATCATGCTAATTGACGAAGACTGGCAATCGATTGAAGCCCACCAGCACTATATGCAGTTTATTGCCAATAATGGTGTTTTAAAACAATTATCAGCATATTTTACCGTACCTCCCCAGATTCTTTACTTGTCGAAAAGCCCGCTATAAGGGCTTTTTACGCTTATAAATGGGTGTATCCACGAAAGCTAGATCCACACGTCATTTTCAGCGGTTCGCTCACTGCGCTCTTCACCCGTATTTAAGATACCTTTAGGCTCAATGATCATTACTTGACACTCTTGTTCTGCGAACGGTTTATGCTGTTTACCCTTGGGTACCACTAACATTTCTCCTGCATTTAAAACAACCGTTTCGTCCTCAAACGCAATGTTTAATTGCCCTGAGATAACAATAAATGTTTCATCAGTATGGTCATGTTGATGCCAGATAAACTCCCCTTGTAATTTAACCACCTTAAATTGGTAATCATTCATTTGCGCAATCACTTTGGGTTTCCATTGCTGATGGAATAACGCAAATTTCTCACTGAGATTCACTTTGTTCACATTCATTCTCCCTATTAATAACTTACATTGCTCATAGCCAGTATACATAATCGGAATATTAAAACAGTGTAAAATACGAACAAACCAGTGTGTTATTCGGTATTAAAAAGAGCTTAAATCGATGTGATTTGTGTGGCTGCCAGTTAGTCATCAGCGCTCATAATCAGGATACATAACCGGGAATATTAAAACAGTGTAAAATACGAACAAATTGGTGGACTATTCGGTATTAAAAAGAGTGTAAATCGATGTAATTTGTATGGCTAATCTGTGTGGCTGCCAGCTCAAATTTTAAGCCATCAGCGCTCATAATCGGGAACATTAAAACAGTGCAAAGTACGAACAAACCAGTGTGTTATTCAACATTAAAAAGGGCTAAATCGATGTAATTTGTGTGGCTGCCAGTTCAAGTTTTAGAGCATTTCATGTGAATTGGCGCTGGTAAAGCCAGCGCCTTAGTCATTTAACACAAAAATATTAGAATGCGGCGTGTAACGCCAATCTAAATGTTGTCTCTTCACCAACAGTTACGTTATTTACACCACCGCCTGCAAGGTAATTTTTATCAAATAGGTTTTCAATATTAAAACGCACATTAACATCGGCTTGTTTAAGGCCGAGTTTATAAGTTGCACCTGCGTCTATTCGTGTGTACGCCGCTTTTGTTATGGTATTCTCATAATTCGCAAAACGTTCACCTTGATAAAATGCCCCGGCATTAATAGCAAAGACATCGCTAAACTCATAGCGTGACCACAATGATGCCGACCACTGAGGCGCATCAATTGGGGTGTTTCCTTGATACTTTTTGTCTTGGACATATTCAGCATTTAAATTCATCAGTGATCCCATCACAAACAACCGATCGTTTACTGCGCCTTGTGCTGTAAACTCAACACCCTTATGACGCTGTTCACCAGCTTGGGTCGTTACTGTCTGATATTCTACACTATCAGAGCGTACTGAAATAAGCATACCTGTTTTACTGATATCGAACGCAGCTGCTGTCACCAGCAACCTATCATCAGCCAACTGCCATTTTGTGCCCACTTCATACTGCTGCGATGTCACAGCATCTAGCTTCATATTGTGATTTTCATCTTCTTTATTATCTAGCCTATCACTTCGTTGAGGCTCAAACCCCTCTGAATAACTAAAATACACAGTGCCATTGTCACTTGGGTGATATAACACGCCACCCTTAGGTAGAAATGACTCGTTATCAGCGCCTTCTTTATTTTGTTTGTCATAACGACCACCTAGCGAAATCTGCCAGTGCTCGTTAATTGTCATTAAATCTTGAACATAAATACCATAGTAATCAAATTCGCTAGTATATAGTGAGTCGTCTGTCGCATAACTGATATCTGGACGCAGTGGTTGATCACTCCCTTCAACAAACGTAACAGATTCTGCTTTAACTCGAAGCTGCCCGTAGTAATAGTCTAATGAGTTAGCACCAATAAGCACCTGATGATCAATTCCACCGAATTCGAACTCCCCCGTCACATCAACAAATGCGGTAGTAAACTGCCAATCGTCAAAGCGATCGTACGGACGAGAGTCATAACTGTTACCCAGCTGATAATCATCCGGCTTACGCGGAGCTGACTCAAAACGCTGACGAGAAAAATATTGCTCATTGTAGCCAACTGTTACTTGCCAGCTTTCAGATAGAACTTGCTTAAAATCAATGCCCTTATTTTCAACGGTTATATCAGTAAATGCCCAAGAGAAGTCTCTGATTGTTTTGTCGTGCCCAATCACCTGCCCGTTATTATCTAACCACGCACCAGTATCTAAACCTGCTTCATCATTTGTTCTATCATAATGAACACGCACAAAGCTGTGCTCGTTAATATCATAGTCAAGAACGATTGAACCTAAAAAGCGGTCTCGAGTACGCGCTCCACCATCGACATATTCGCGGTTAAAATCCACGTCTTGTTTCACTAAAACAGTTCGATAACGCACATCTTCAGCATGTGTTAACGCACCACCCAAATCTAATGTGGCACGTGTAGAACCTAAATGATCAAAATCAACCCCAAGATTCACCAGTGTATTCGCAGTGGGTTTTTTAGTGACCATATTCACTAAACCACCCGGACCTGATTGGCCGTATAAAATACTAGATGGGCCTTTGATTATTTCAACTTGTTCCAAAGTTTCTATTGGTTGCTGATAGTGTGACCAATGCTGATGACCATCACGCAAATAACCATTTGATGAACTTAATCCAAAACCACGCAGGTTAAATGTTTCACGATTTCGCTGCTTAGACCCGGCGGTCAAACTGGCATCATTATTCAGTACTTCCCCAAGCGTTGTTGCGAGCTGCTCATCTATCACAGTATCTGAGATAACAAATACTGACTGTGCAGTCTCAAGTAAGGAGGTGTCAGTCCGCAAAGCACCTTTGGCCGTATCGACTTGATAATCGTTGAAGTAAGTGCCCTTTACTTCAATAACTTCTACATCTGACGACTGAGCCGACACATTAGATGCCGCTATCGCTGAACCAACAGCTAAACATAAAACCGAGTAACGCATGAATACACTCCAAACTAAAAATTCACTGCACATTAGGTGCAAAACCGCAGGAAGATTAATGCGATTTATTTTTATTTGCAATTGTATTTAAGACTTTATTGCCATGCTACCTACTGTTTGCTTAAAGTCCGACCGATGGGTGTAAACAAATTAACTCAATGGCTATTTTCGATATGATTAGTTATCAAAAAAATAACAACTACGAGCGCTGCCATTATTACGCCAGAGTGCTTGTCGTAGTTTGCTTTACGTATATGCTTTTCACAATGCAGTCACAACATAGGGCAAACCTGTACCACGGTCTCTGGTGACACACCTCGCACGTACTTTTCTAGAACGCACCTTAATTGAATAATGAACGTAAACACTTATTAATTGGAAATTTTCTCCAGTATTTTTCTATTGGTCTACACTCAAGTACTAAGGATTTGCCCATAAGTGCGATTGTCATAATGAATAGTCGACTGGTTCGCCGCAAAATCACGCATAAGGATAGGGAAAGGGAATTACAATGACAAAAAAGCAGGTCTCTCCAGCTCGGTTTTTACATTGGTATCATTGGCTTGTTGTAATTGCATCACTCTTGCTCACCGTGACAGCATGGAAAATATCTGATAACCAAATTCAGGCCAAAAGAGCAGCTTTATTTAAAGCTCAATCAGAATTACTCTTAACCCAAATATCAGAACGTATGTCTCATTATGAAATTGCATTAAAAGCAGGCGCCGCAGCAGTTCAAACCTATTCTTTGCAAACTCCAGCCAGTGATTGGAAGACATTTTCTGACACACTTAATATCTTTGAATCTTACCCGGGTATAAATGGCATTGGCATTATTTACCATATCCCAAAAAGCGAACTCGACTCGTTTCTCATACAGCAACGTAAAACCAGACCTAATTTCGCCATTCATCCACAACATCAAGAACAAGAGTACTGGCCAATTACTTACATAGAGCCCGTTGAACATAATATGAAGGCGGTTGGGCTAGATATGGCTTTTGAACATAATCGCTTTAGTGCAGCTAAAAAAGCCAGAGATACTGCGTCAACACAAATTACTGCTCCCATAGTCCTTGTGCAGGACGCAAAGAAAACGCCTGGGTTTTTACAGTTTATTCCTTTTTACGATACCTCTGAAACCACCAGCCTTGCACAAAGACAAACACACTTTGTTGGCCACGTATACGCCCCATTTATTATGTACAAATTAATGGAAGGCACACTACAACAAAGTAATAGGCAGCTTGTTTTTAGTATATTTGATGGTAAAGACAACTTGTATGACGAGCTCACCGAAAGCAATCATCACTATGACGATAAGCCACTGTTTAGTAAAACAATCACACTCAATATGTACGGCAGACCATGGACGTTTCATATTCAATCGGCGCTGTCGTTCAGAACATCCACACATTCAAGCCAACCGCTTATTATTTTAGGTAGCGGTATTTTGATTGATGCATTGTTGTTATTTATTTTTATTACATTGACTCGCTCACAAAACAGTGCAATGGCAATCGCCAATCAAATTACACATTCTCTCGCCATTAAAGAAGAATATTACAGACACATCATTGAATCGGCACCTTGCGGGATCATTATTACCAGTGATGAAGGGGTGATAGAGCAAATAAATCCGCAAACCAGATCACTCTTTGGCTACACCGATGATGAGCTCATCGGCAAAAAAGTTGAAATGCTCGTACCCTCACGATTTCAACCCAATCATCCTCAGCATCGTAACAGCTTTCATAAGAACCCCTCGCACCGCCAAATGGGTATAGGCCGAGAAATATTCGGGATGACAAAAAGCGGTTATGAATTTCCTGCTGAAATTGGCATTGCACAATTTAAAGATGGTAATGATTTGAAAGTGTTAGCCACAATTATAGATATGGCCGAACATGTAAAAATAACCGAAGAACTTAAGCGCAGTAATAAAGAGTTAAATGACTTTGCGTATGTGGCCTCCCATGACCTAAAAGCCCCATTAAGAGGCATTATGCAACTTTCCTGCTGGATAGAAGAAGACATCATAGAGTTTGCAAATGAGGAAACCAAAGAGAATTTGTCTTTACTTAAAAGCAGAACAGCACGCTTGGAAAGCTTATTGGAAGATTTATTAGCTTATTCTCGTGTGGGACGAAAAGGTGGCGAAATTCAACTAGCTAACGTCCATGATTTGGTGCTCAATATATTTGACTTACAGCCCTCTTCTGAGAACATCTCAATGACCTGCGACATTACTTTACCTGAAATTAATACACCTATCGCGCCACTTGAAACCATTTTCCGCAACCTCATTGGCAACGCGATTAAACATAAAGGCGAGGGGAAATTAATGATTGATGTGTCGGGTCAAGAACACATTACCCACTATCAATTCTCTGTTGCCGATAATGGCGTAGGTATTGACCCTAAGTATCATCAGCAGATTTTTGAACTTTTTAAAACTCTTAGGCCCAGAGACGATGTCGAAGGCAGTGGTATGGGGTTATCAATTATTAAAAAGCTACTGGATTATCATAAAGGTGAGATTAATGTCATTTCAGACGGGGTCAATGGTACCTGTTTTACATTTACGTGGCCAAAAATACTATAGAGGTAAAAATAAAATATGAGTGAAGTGAATTACAAACACGCATCGATTTTATTAGTCGAAGATGACGATATAGATGCGAAGAGTGTTGTCCGAGCTTTTAAAAAAATGCGTATTGCTAATCCTATCATACGCGCAAAAGATGGGATGTACGCACTAGAGTTATTAAAAAATGACGAAGTACCAAAACCTTTTTTGATCTTGCTCGACCTTAATATGCCACGAATGGGTGGTCTTGAGTTTTTAGCTGAGCTACGAAACGACCAACAGCTCAAAGGTAGCGTCGTCTTTGTGCTAACTACCAGTAAGGATGAGCAAGATAAGTTTGCTGCCTATGATCAAAACATCGCAGGTTATATTGTAAAAGAAAATCTACAACATGGTTTTGATGAGTTGGTCAAACTCTTAGATCATTATTGGCGCATTGTTGAGCTACCAGGCACATAACGGTGAGTCACTCCTCACACCGTGAATAAAATCCTTTATTCACGGTGGAGTTAAGCGTTTAACTATACTTTTACCTCAACCACAGCTAAGCATCTACAGTGCGCATTATAAGACTTAAACGCCTCAATACCTCGTACAAATAATCAGCCTGTGATTAAGCGGTCTATCGAGTTTAAATCACAGCACATCGATATATTTCGATACGTTAAATATCTAGAAAGCACGGTTCATTAATTATACAGCTTAATAAAAACAAACTAATCAAATATTTACTGTAAAATTTTATCTAAATTTAACTTCGATAATTTAACCGATTGTAATGGAGTAAGTCCTTCTGGGTAGTCCTCCTGCTCTAACACAATCCACTGTACACCTCCATCAGTGTACAAAGCTTGCGTTAAATTATACCAATCTATGCCGTTATTTTGGCCGATGATCGGAGATAGATCCGCTGAATTCTGTTCTGGAATAACCACTTTATAATGCGTGGTGATGGTACGATTTGGGTATTTTTTAACATAAAACACCGGGTCTTTACCTGCAAATGAAGTCCAGCCAACATCTTGTTGCAACACCACATTTGATTTTGTATTTTCAGCAATGTAATCCCAAAATGTTGACTCTTTATAATCTGCAAATTCATGTTGATGGTTATGATACCCAATTTGCATATTGTAAGGCTCAAGCTTATCAGCTAAACGATTCAAATCATCCACAACACTGGCGACTTGAGTATGGTCCCATGCGCGCTTTTCCCATGGATCAATTAAATATTTCACGCCTAACGTTTGATAAAAGTGCACACTGTCGGCAAATTGCTCATCTGAGAACTGTTTAAAATCTATATGTGCGCCACTGGCTTGCAGCCCAAGTGAATCTAAATAGCTTTTTAACCCTTTAGGATCATGTTTATACGGGCCAAATTCGCCTGCAAACTCAACGCCTTCAAAGCCCATATTGGCCAACTGTCGTAATGTCCCTCTGAAATCTTGTTTTAATGTGTCTTTCACTGACCACAATTGCACACTGACTTTAGCGGCTTGCTGTGTTGAGGTTGTTGCATCTGGCTGTGTTTGCTTATTGTCTGTTATTTGACACCCCATCAAGGCGCAACTTGATAATACCATTACGGCTAATGTTTTACTCATTCGTGTTACCTTAAATCCTGTTATTTTTAAGTTCATTAACGGCGTAATCAACTGCTCGCACCGTGATTGCCATAAATGTCAGTGATGGATTAACCGTGGCAGTAGAGCAAAAACTGGCGCCATCAGTGACAAAAAGATTTGGAATATCGTGGCTCTGGTTGAAACCGTTCAGTACCGATGCTTTTGGGTCTGCGCCCATTCTAGCGGTGCCCACTTCGTGAATTGCAATCCCAGGGTGACGCTCATGATAGCGTGTATAGCTATACACGTCTTTTAAACCTGCCTTGGTCAACATCTCTTTCGCTGTATCGGCGGCGTCATCCATCATGCGCTTTTCATTGTCTGACCATTGGCAATCTATAACGAGTTGCGGTATCCCCCACTTATCTGTTTTCGTAGCATGAAGTGCCACATGATTTTCATACCTTGGTAGCATTTCTCCTTGCGCAGACAAACCAAACCGCCACCTTCCTGCTTGTGTTAATTTACGCTTAAAATCCACCCCAAAGCCATCTTGCTTTGCGATTGCTCGCCAATCTTCACGGCTCGACCATGCTGCAAGCGCATATCCTCGCTTGTAACCCTTTGCATAGCGGCTTGGTTTATACTGAAAATTTGGAATATAGGGACTAGTTGGACGCCGACCCGAATAATACTCTGCGTCAAACCCCTCAACGATGCCCACGGCTCCCGCATTGTAATTGTGGTCCATCAAATAATGTCCTAATACGCCGGAATTATTTGCAATACCATTGGGAAAAGAGTGTGATTTTGAATTCAGCATAATTTGTGTAGAGCCTAACGTAGACGCGCACAAAAATACCACTTTGGCAAAATACTCTCGTGTTTCTAGGGTGTCATTGTCAATCACTCGCACACCCGTGACTCTATTTCGACGAGCGTCATAAATTAAACTATGCACCACACTATTTGGCGCGATGTGTAAATTTCCCGTTTTAGCTGCTGCGGGTAACGTTGAGCTTTGGGTCGAAAAATATGCGCCAAATGAGCAACCTTTTTGGCATTCATTACGCGCCTGACATTTTACCCTACCTTGAGATAGGTGCAGCTGAGTAGGTTTTGTTAAATGTGCAGCCCGTCCCATCACCATAGGCCTATCTGGGTATAGTGAGCTAAATTTATCTCTGAGCATTTTCTCAGGTGCAGTCCATTCAAAAGCCGGCTGCGATACACTATTCGGTAAAACATCTAAATTATCGTTGTGTGCGGCAATGCCTGCATGCTGTTCAACATGGTCATACCAAGGTGCTAAATCTGCATACCGTAACGGCCAATCAATACCATACCCATCCGCCTTATTCGCTTGGAAATCCCACTGATTAAAGCGATAAGATTGCCGATGCCAAAGCAACGACTTTCCCCCTAATTGATTTGCACGGATCCAACTAAAACCCGTGCCTTTTGCTGTCGAGTAAGGTAAATCTCTATCATTACCAAAAAAGTGCTTGGTCGAATCACTAAAGGCATAGCATAGCTTTTGTACGTAGTGTTGTTGCGCCGTCAGTAAGTTGTCAACTTTCATACGATTGTCAAACAACCATGGTCCTTTATGCTCTCCAATATAATCTTTTTGGTGCTCAACAACTCGCCCGCGCTCAACCATCAAAGTTTTGAATCCACGTTCACAGAACTCTTTTGCCGCCCACCCACCGGTTATGCCTGAACCAACTACGAGCACATCGAATTTTTCTTTGCTATTTTTAATATATAAGTCTGTCATGATGTTTATCTAGTAAAATCCTAGAGACCCCCAACTGCTATCTACTGATTTATAGGGAATTGAACCTCGGTATCCACCAGGTATCGCCTGATATTTCAACACCTCAGTGGCCCCATACTCAGTGGTAAAATAACCAAATACAATCAAGCTCTTTAGCAGCTTAAATATCGTTGTATCTTGCTCAGTAAAACCCATATTCTGATTCTCAATAGACGCCAAAATTTCTAACTGCGCAGCGGAGCGCAATAAATGAAAGTCATGCTTAAAATGAGTCTGACTTATACGTGTCATTTTTTCTAGTAAACCAATTGCTTGTACTTGCTGATGCTGTGAATACACTGTGTTCAATTGATGATCAACAAAGCCATGAACATCCAATTCACTGGCCGATAAAGTCTCGGTTTTGGGCATAATTAGGTCACATATGCACTTAAGCATTTGCATGTGTAATTGCTTAAATACCATAGCATCTTGCGCCGTACTGTCTTCTTTGGCCCGATAAGCTAGGGCTGACGACAACCCAGAGCCATCAATAAGCTGTGCTGCCGTCGCACTCCCAAGCAAAATCGTAAAGCTGTGTAGAAAATGCCGCCTGTTATTGTCAATATCCACTGTTTCACTCATTGCTGGACTCCTATGCAACATCTTCATTTTGCTCAAAATTATTATTTTTACGTTGGTACGCCAATAAAATAGAAAAGGCCAATATCAGTACACATGGAAATATCATCAAATACCCGAGTGTTGTTTGCCCAGCGATCAGTTCAGCTTGAGCTGCTGATAAGTTACGCTGCAAAGCGTACTCTCTTGATAGGTCGATCCAATTTCCTATGACGGGGCTCCAAATGCTGACCGATAGCATGCCAATTCCCCCCATGAGAGACAACCCTATCGCGCCTGTTTGTGGCAATTTTTCGGCAACAAAGCCCAACATTGTGGGCCAAAAGTACGTTACGCCAAGCGCAAAGAAAAAGGCTGCAATGTACACTTCCACGCCAGATGCAACACTCATTAAAAATATGCCCAACGTTGCAAATATAGCCGAGGCAAGTAACACACCTGTCGCATTAAGCGCATGTACTAAGGGACCAGCAAAATAACGACCGACCGCCATTAATCCGGTTACCATTGCCATAATCGCCATTGGGCTTGCGCCCGACGCCCCTAAAATTCGCTCAATCCATTGCTGTGTACCAAGCTCTGTTACCGCAGTCAAAGACATACAAAAAGCCATAAAGATGAAGAGTGGTGAGAGCAAACTCTTTAAGTTTACAGCCGTAGCAGCTTGTATTGTTTGAGTGTGTGGAAAAGTATGACGTACGATTAAATAACCATAAATACCGGTAGGGATGAACATAATCGCGATTTGGCTTTGCCAAGATAGCGCTAAATGCGACATCCCCATCGCAACACATGCGCCTATAACAATGCCGCCTGGAAACCAGACATGGAAGCGATTGAGCATGGTTGTTTTATTATTTTTATACAGCTGCACAACCAAAGGGTTGCACCCAGCTTCTACCGCACCGTTTGCAAAACCAATACAAAAACTTGAAATGATTAACGACCAAAACCCGACAGCGCTGATAGTTAATGCTAAGCCAACAACATGTCCGATAAAAGCGACCACCAGCAATTTTTTTGCGCCCAGCGTATTGTACAATAACCCACCAATAACAGTCGCAACAGGAAACCCCAAAAAAGCCATTGCGTTAACCCACCCAAGCTCGGTGTCCGTAAGCGCGAAGTCTTGACTAAGCTGGGTTAATATTGCTGCTCTAATCGCAAACGTCATAGCCGTAACCGTTAACGCTAAACAGCAAGCAATAAACAGTTTATTTGACTGAATATGATTCATTGTTTTACTCCATTAGACCCAAAATTTGACGATTCAATTGACTGTCAGCTTGACTCGATGCAAAATCATCAAACGCACGCTGTGCAGGTTTAATAAGGTGTTTATTAATAAATGGCGCGCCCTCTTTGGCGCCTTCGTGCGCATCTTTTATACAACACTCCCATTCAAGCACCGCCCATCCATCAAACCCATATTGAGTCAGCTTGCTAAACACTTGCTTAAAATCTATTTGCCCATCACCTAACGAACGAAAACGACCAGGCCGATGTTGCCAATCTTGATAACCGCCATATACGCCACTTTTGCCATTCATTCTAAATTCCGCGTCTTTAACGTGAAACGCTTTGATGCGGTCATGGTAATGGTCAATAAAAGCGAGATAATCAAGCTGCTGCAAAACAAAGTGGCTCGGATCATAAAGAATATTTACAGCTGGATGCGCATTTGTTGCTGTCAAAAATCGTTCAAACGTCGCGCCATCGTGTAAATCTTCACTCGGGTGTAGTTCAAAACACACATCGACACCGCAGTCTAAAAATGTGTTAAGAATAGGAGTCCAGCGTTTGGCGAGCTCCGCAAACCCTTCGTCAATGAGTCCACTTGGCCGTTGCGGCCACGGATAAACACTTGGCCACAACAATGACCCTGAAAAACTGGCATGTGCAGTGAGTGCCAATTTTTCACTGACTTTTGCTGCCATCTTCAATTGTGCAATGGCCCATTGTGTGCGTGCCGGTGCATTCCCTTGGAACTCAAGTGGCGCAAAGGCATCTAACTGTTTATCATACGCTGGGTGAACCGCCACGAGCTGACCTTGTAAATGCGTTGAAAGCTCACTGATCTGCAGCCCTAAATCTTGCAGAGTTCCTTTGACTTCGTCGCAATAACTGTCACTTTCATACGCCAGCTCTAGGTCAAAAATGCGTTTGTCCCACGTCGGGATTTGCACTGATTTATAACCTAAATCAGCAACCCATTGGCCGATTTCTGATAAAGAGTTAAATGGCGCTTCATCCTGAATAAACTGTGCTAAAAATATGCCAGGGCCTTTTATTTGATTCATATTGACCTCGGTGTGGGCACCAATGATATTGGGTGCCATTTCTGTGTTGATTGACTCGCTGCAACAACATGTTCAATGAATGCCATACCTCTGACAGCATCTGAGATGTCTGGTATGTCAAAGTTGTGCCGGGCCGTAGCATCCCCCTGTTCGAAGGCACGGATCTGCATCGTAAAATTTCGATATATATTGGCAAAGGCTTCAATATATCCCTCAGGATGCCCGCTGGGTAAACGCGTAGCCATTTTCGCCTGCGTGCAAAGACTGGCCATACCGGTGCGGATCACTTGTGTTGGGTGAACTGCTGATTTTAACAGTAAAGTATTGGGATCAAGTTGGCTCCACTGCAGAGACTGATGCTCTCCGTATACGCGCAGCGTTAAATTATTTTCATCTCCAACTGCCACTTGACTGGCAAGCAAAACGCCCTTAGCGCCATTATTAAATTGCAATAACACACTGCCATCATCATCAAGTACTCGGCCTGTTTTGCTGGCGGTTAAATCTGCGCAGATTGCCGTAATATCTGAACCGCTCACATACTCAGCAAGGTTAGCAGCATGAACACCGATATCTCCCATACAGCAACTCATACCACTGCGCTGTGGGTCGAGTCGCCACTGAGCTTGCTTGTTATCGTCATCCACCGCCAACCAGCCTTGACTATACTCCACAACCACTTTGGTAACTCGACCAAAATCAGTTTGCTTCACAAGGTGTTTTGCTTGTTTGATCAATGGGTAGCCCGTGTATGTATGTGTCAGTCCATACAAACGTCCAGACTTTTCCACCAACGCCTCCAACAACAATGCTTGTGTTAAATCAAAAGTGGCGGGTTTATCACTGAGCACATGAAACCCAGCTTCTAGTGCCATTTTAGCAACAGGAAAATGTAAATGATTCGGCGTGACCACAACGACGAAATCCATTTTTTGTGAAGAGGGTAGTTTCGCTTCTTCAATGAACATTTGCTGGTAAGAGGCATAACATCGAGCAGGATCTAAATTTAAGCTTTGTCCATAGCTCATAGAGCTTTGTTCATTGGCGCTAAAAGCACCACACACTAACTCTATATCACCATCTAATGAGGCGGCCATACGGTGTACTGCACCAATAAACGCACCATTGCCTCCCCCTACCATCCCCATTTTTATTCTTTTCACGGGCTGTTACTCATTTTTTCATTTTATTCTTTAACGACCAGTCTATGATTTTGTCACTTATGTGGGTAAGATAAATTCAGTGAACTATATAACTAATTCAGCGTCGTGTCATTTTAAGCTCCGACTAAAAACAGAGGTTGTAAAGCGATGAAAAAGAACGATAACCAACTAATTTTCATGGAGAAAATGGGGGTAAAGCAAATAGCACTCATGTACGATTTCATTCCAGACATTTTATTTTGGGTAAAAGATTCTAAGCACCGTTTTATATATGCGAACCATACTTTTTTAGAGCACATGGGGGTTTCACGGCTAGAAAATATTATTGGCAAGAATGATTTTGATTTTTCGCCGCCTCATGTTGCACGCCAATTTATTCAAGACGATAACAATGTACTCAAAGGAGAGCGCGTCACTGAGCGGTTCGAAATGAATCAAACCAAAAAGGGAGATTTAGCTTGGTTTACCACCACAAAAAGACCCATTTTTGATGACAAGAATAAGATCATCGGCACTTATGGTATAACACGGCATTTACAGAAAACTTCAACCACGCTCGCCAATATTGACGCCATAAAAACACCGGTTGAATTTATTCGCACCAATTATCACAATCAGATCACTGTCGAACAACTTGCTGACATCGCTCATCTGTCAGTTAGTGCACTCGAGCGACGATTTAAAAAACACCTAGCTAAAACCCCTAAGCAATTTTTGATTGAGATCAGATTAGAACAAGCGCGCAAACTACTTATCGAGACAACGCTGCCTATATCATCCGTATGTTTTGACACCGGATTTGTGGATCCTAGCTATTTCAGTAAGCTATTTAAGCGGTTTTTCGGTATGACACCATCACAGCTGCGTACTGATAGCCAAATAGATCTTTGATAAAACAAGCATGAGTGAACAACTTTATGCTTTGGGTTTAAGATTTTTTATCATCGTAAAGACTGACTATGTGAGCGAATTTATAATACTTCCAATCACCGGTTCATATTTTCGCAAATACATCTTATAAAATGATTAAAGCAAGGCTTACAGCGCTTCACCCCAGCATATTAAATTTAAAAAATGCTTTAAATATAGAGGCTTAAATTTTGCTCCGATGCACACATTCAGCTATAGTTACGCGTAATTTTCAGTGTGATAAAAAAGAGTTGAGATGAAAGACGAATTTATCAGGGATGGCATAAGGGGTAACTTAGTTGTCAAAAATTTTGTACCTGCTACCAACATCGGAAAGTTTGACCTTAGAGTAGAGCCGCACAAGAAAAAAATCACCGTGATAGTTAAAGTTTTTTTATCGATTTATTGATAATACCCAAGATCAACTGACTTGGACAATGACTCAAAAAAGTGATTTTAAACGAGCAACGCGCCGTGCCATTATCGATAAATGGTCCAATAACTATAAAATTCGCTGTATCAAACCGGGTTGGGAAGAGTTTGTCATGAATATTGACTTTGTCATTGCCCAAGTAAACAACCCTGCCTATTGCCAATATGTTATTGAAGTAAAAAAACTGGCCCGATATAAATCAAGTGGCGGCATAAATCACGGTGTAACCCCACATGTGTGTGGCGTGAACAATTTCGCCAACGAAGTTGATATTACCAAAAATCAAGAATACATTTTTAATTACAAAGAAGGGCTGATCCGCGCCGGATTACGCAGTTTATTGCCAGCTGGTGATGGGGACTATGTTACTTTTTCAGCAAATCAGCATATATTGGCATCAAGCATGAAAACTTACCTAGATCGCTTTCTTGCGATTGTTAGAATGAGGCGAACATCTGATGTGCTGGGTATTAAAGCGTATGTCATCGGCCTAAAAGGTAAAAATGACGGCATGTTTACGCACAATTTAGAGTCCAATCGTGCCGCTGCGATTGCTAACTACATTAACACACGTATTACAGGAGATAACTTTGCCATTGCATCAGATACTTCTGAACAATGGGCAAAAGACGCCGTTAAATTTCTAAAAACACGCTCACGCAACCATACCATTTCAGGTCAAGATGGAGGGGCACTCATTGTTATTCGAACGCCGAACAATGTCGAACGAACCGTGCCTCACAAATACATAGTTATGACACACGAATTTGGACATATGCTTGGCTTACCCGATGAGTACCTTGGCATTCACAGTAACTCTACTCTATCGAAAATCCAACTGGATCGTGTTTGGCCTGTCACTTTAGCATCCACCTCCGTAACAACTGGGTCCGACCGTTTGCGTTTAATGCAAGATGGTTACACCGAAATGGTTACACCGAAATGGTTACACAAGCGAATATTCCACTGCCAAACTTAATCTCAACCACCACCACGGCTAAAAAGCCAGAAGCAAGGTATGCGCAGCAAAAAATAGATGAAAAAAACGACCTACACTCTACACGCAAACGACAACTTAAAGATAAATTCGGTCAAGATAACTGGACCTATAAGAAATATAAGAATTCTCACCCTTACCTGTCTGGTCCCCCTCTGTTAACCGCTATTTCAAATAGTATTATGCACAGTGGTAGTGATATTCAAAAAGCCCATTTTGTGACTATTTGGTCTGCACTTTGCAACGCGACTAGCGACCACCTACAGTGTACCGACTGGGAAATTATACCCACTACTTGATGGTAATTACCGATTAAAATAGCCACATGCATGTGGCTTAATACTGCTTTTAATACACATTTGTTAAATACATTATTGCGCTACTAAGCGACTCGTTACACACTCAGATGCTCATAACTCAACGTCAAAAGTGTTGGCAGCATAAAGTGTAACGAATGGAATTTATGCCAATATTGTTATGTTGTACAAATACGCGATATTAAGATGAAAATATCAAACCTTGCAATAAAATAGCAAATTGCTCACCTAAAAAACATGTTATTTTTGTATCGCCTACCTCTGAACCGCTCAGCTATCAGCAGCACAATTCTTACAACCGAAATTCAATGCCTTAGAAGACGCTATTCTCTATCTAATCACTAATATTTTCTCTATAAATACTTGCTTAACGTACAGTTGCAGCTATTTTTACTTTTGTAAGAATAATTTATAACTCCCTGCAATTACACAAGGAATTTCATATGTTATGGCCTGTAAAAAAAGTAACGTGGAAAGTTATTCTAGCTGTCTCCACTTTCAGTTTATTTAATACCTCTAGTGCCTTCGCTGAAGTCGCTATCGTCGTTCACCCCAGCAACGCCTCTTCATTTGATCAAAAGCACATTAAAAAGATTTTTTTGGGTAAAGCCAAGTCTTTCTCCAATGGCCGATCTGCGATTTTAATCAGCACCAGCTCTAAAGACCCTGTTACCGACGAATTTAATAAAAAAGTGATTGGTAAGTCGAGCAGCCAAGTGAAGGCCTACTGGTCTAAGATTTTATTTACAGGTAAAGGTACCCCCCCACAAGAAATGGGTTCAGCCAGCGATGTAATTGCGGCCGTTGCATCAAATCCCGATGCAATTGGTTATGTCGACGCAAGCGCAATCTCAGACACCGTTAAAGTTGTAGCCACATTTTAAGTAGAGGTATGATTATGAAAAAATTACTCACTGTTACTTCTAGTATCGCGATGCTCGTTTCATCATGTGCTTTTGCTGAAATGCGGATCAGTGGTTATGGATCCGTTATCGCAGGTAAAACACTCGGCACCGTTGATGACCCTTTAAACCCAGGTCAAACACGAGATGAAATACTCACCGCCGATTTTTACGATGTTGGTCAATACGATAACGATATTAGTATTAAACCTGAGTCTATCTTTGCTGTTCAAGGTGTCATGGACTTAGCCGACAATTTTTCTGTCACTGCACAACTCGTTGCCAAAGGCATCGATGATTTTGAGCCCGAGTTTGATTGGTACTACGTGACCTACCAAGCGACAGACGACCTTACATTGATGGCTGGTCGGCGTAATATACCCATGTACTATTTTTCTGAGTTTTCAGAAGTGGGTTATGCGTATCCGTGGATGCGCCCACCGTCAAATTTGTATTGGTGGCAAGTTACCCAGTTTAATGGTATTAGTGCACTGTATGATTTTGAAATAGGTGACTATTCAAATACATTAACGGTATTTTACGGTAATGAATATTCAGACGATAATGTAGAAATGTTGTATTACAACAAACTTTACGGGGGCAATGCTCGAACTGTCAATGAGTTTTGGACTGACATTACCGGCATGAATTGGAATATTTCAGGCGACAACTTTGATGTACGGTTTGTCTATTTTCAAAACGATCGTGATAGAGAAACCATTCAGCAAGATGGCAGCATCGATCCATACACTCCTTTTTCACAAACCTTTATCGGTGTTGGCGGCAATGTTTCGTTAGATCAATTTACCTTATTGTTTGATGTTAACTTTGTAGAATATGATGATGAGGTCGGCACTGAGTTTCCAACTTACTTACTGTCACTAGTATACAATTGGGATGACTACCAACCTTACATATCCTACTCAAAAGCTGATCAAGAGCGAACAAAGGTGCCTACGGAAGACTTAGAAGAGCACTACGTACTTAGCTATGGTGTTCGCTATAACTTCCTGCCGAACGCCGCATTTAAAATACAGTATGACAAATTTGTTGACCAAGGAGATAAAGCGACAGGCTGGGCATATCATGGAGATGCACGCGCTATCAGCCTCGGTGTAGACTTTGTATTCTAAGCGTTGGCATTTTAACTTGATGTAAATAAGAGCACGACACATATGTTTCCAGTGAGTCGTGCTTTTTTATCATGTTAAAAGGAAAATCAAATAAGGCATTAAATGACTTTAGTTCTATCAATCGCATGATATTATTTAAGCCTGAACGCATGATTTCTTTGAGTGTTGATAAGTCTGTAACTCCCCCCTAAAAATGAATATTACCGCCCCATACGTTCATTCAACCAGATTCAAGGTAATGTTTAAATACAGCATTAGATGAAAAAAGGCCTAGCCTGCCTATACAAAACCCGACAAAGGCACGGTATATAAACCGCTTGGGTGTATTCAAATTAGGGTGTATGGGCTCGAAGCTCATTAGGGGCACTGAAATAACAGTTAAGCCTGGATATATGTCAGAGCAACGCTTTATTGCAAATGGGTCAAACGTCAAGCAGTGGCAGCGACGAAATGAAAAAACGAGGTAGTTTATTCTACCCCGCCAGAGTTATTTTGTTTGACACACGGGGAGTGTCCATATATGTCTTGTTAAATTTTTTTCATGTTAAATTTCGCCATGAGGGAAAGCGCCTATCTTTTAAGCTGAATCTAAAAGGTAGACAATGAATGAAAAATAATCAATTTCAGACGGGCGCCATGTTAAATCAACCCCGTTAGTTTGTGCCTGTCCCATATTATTGTTATTATTTCTTGTTGTTAAAATAAGCAGTAGCTTCTCCCCCTTGAATACGGATCATCACCTCGCTTTCTTTAGAAACTTCAAAAAGCTCATTTATATCCTGTTGAAAAATATTACTATTACTATATTTCACTTGCATATTTGGGATACACTTTATTAGATTCTGATGTATCACAGTCAATAAATCTGCAACAGATCCACTACGCTCAATTTTAAGGAATGTATTAACATTTTCAGTTCCAGTTTTCATACCAAATTTCATTAGTTCATAAGATAAAATATTCCAGTTTCCAATAGTTTCAACTTCATTTAAACAACTATCTAAAATTGGTATATAAACAACGCCGTTCTCATTTTTTACCGTTGTTTCCATCCGCCCCTCCCAAAACATATAGCCAAGAAAAACCCCACATATTATTCCGGTTACTAGCTTCATTTAACAACCTTCCATTTTCATTGATATACAATTTGCATGCGCAATATTTGCATTGTCAGGCAAACGCAGCCCCCCTCTTAAACTCAAAGGCCTAATGTATACAGCTTTATTGTAGCTTGTGCTTAAAACTTCAGTCGTCACTTTTTGACCAAAATGAAACCTACGGATGACACCCATTCAAAATTCACGCGTGTTCCCGAAGAATATCACAAGCATATCGCCTATTTCATAAATTTAAATTTGAAATATAAGCTGCATACTCAAAAAGCATACAAAAATGATATTGCTCAACACTCAGAGCACATGGCTAATCCACCATCTTAATGCTATGTAGTCTTTGGTTAGAATATGTTGGGGGGTTATCTTAATAGAGCAAACGTTAAGCCAGCAACCTTTCACACTGTTTGTAGTTAGCCCGCCGTTTAATTTCTAGACTCGCACAACAATTATCAAGCTTTTCTGGTCGCCCTACTGCGCCATGAAATACTTTGGTAAATTGGGTGGTGAGTTTTTGCCAGTTTTCAGGGGCTATGTTGAGCCTGTCTAAAATAGGGGAATTAATGGAGTTGATAGCGCCTCGCTTGTCTGTTCGCATACATCTGCCTGTTAGCTCGACAAGTTCTAAGTACGACTCTAGTTCAAACGGTATACCTTTGGGCATATGCTTTCTTGGGCTGCCTGCAAAACGTGCTAATTGCTTAGGTTGTTTGCCTTCTTTGGCATGTTCACAGCGTGTTTTAACACTGGTGTAGTCTGACGTTTCTGGTGTGTCAGCCATTTTCGCTCTGATTGGGTTTAAATCAACATACGCCATACACGCCGCCAGTGCCGCTTCATCCAGTAAGGCTTGAAACAGAGCACATGGGACAGGCACATAATTATACGCTCTCCAATTAAACCGATTAAAACCGAACCAATTTAATTTAAATCAAATCAAATCAAATCAAATCAGATATTGATAAAGCACCTCATTCTATCTACACAACGATAGCCTAATGACTATCGATTTTTCTTTCCATTCTATATAGGGGATCACCCATTTTTTAAATGAACGAGCAGTTTTATTACTCACCTTAAAGCCGATTTTTAACCAAAAGCTAAACCAATGAATTACGCTATTCTCGCTCTATTAATCGCATGATATTTAACTCTGAGCGTTTAATTTCTTTCAATGTTGATATGCGATTCATTTCCATAAATATCCATAGTTTTATGGCTATTTGCACCAGTAAGCCCGCTATAAACCAGACCCCCCAAAACACCTGTTCACTAAGTACATCAGTTACGGTGAACCTATACGCCGCATATATAAACCCAATTGAGACCAATAATGCAACGAGTGAACTAACCAGTACCCATCGGCGCATACTGCCTTGGTACACATTTGACAGCATGGTGAACAAGCCTTTATCATCAATAACCTGATCAAGCTGTTGTTGCTCTGCCTCTAAACTCGCTTTTATTTTTTCATCAATATTCATCAATATTCTCCCTCTTAATCTTCGTCACTCGCCAGTTGTGCCAACATGCTACGTGCACGGTGTAATCGTGATTTTACTGTGCCACTGGCGACACCTAACACAATTGCAATGTCACTCATGGTCATTTGTTCAAAATAAAACAAATACATCGTATGGCGGTCAATATCTGGCAGCTTGTTGATTAAATTCAATAAATCGTATTCTTGCTCTGGTGCCGTATTTGCCAACAGTTCATCTGTTAATGGTTCAAAGTCGGTTTTTTTACGCACCGCATCAATAAAACGTCGGTATACCACTTTAAATAACCAGGCTTTAAAGGCACTGGGCTCTCGTAAACTTTTAATGTCTTTTGCCACAGTGACCCATGCCTCTTGCGTCACATCTTTTGCGAAGTCCTGCTGCTTTGCAAGCTTCAGCGCAAAACGAAAGCTCGGTTGATATAAGGCATCACACAACTTCGAGAATGCCTGTTTGTCACCTGATTGTGCATCAAGTACCTGTAGTGCTATTTCTGTTGAATTCATCCTGTTGATTTCACCTCCTCTATCGCCTTTTTCTACAAGGCGTTTAATAAGCACTAAAGGTTCATTCGATGCGCAAAATATTTTCAATTTTCTCTAAGGAATGTGATCTTTGCTGTATAGGCTGAATTCACCTCGCGTGCTTTAAAGCGCGGCACTGCGCTGCTTTACTACCCAGTCAATCTAATCAAAAAGTAACAACAAAGTGCGCACTTTATTTAGCACTGCAGTTAGGACTTGCACTGTGAGCTGCAGCTGTTTGGCATTATTACTGCGTTGTCGCACATGTACGTAGATTAACGTAAACCACACTACACTCACTTTAGCGCGATAAAATCGCCCAACAGCTGACCACAAAATCCCTAAAAGAATCAATTAGTCTTCGGTTTGTGTAGTAAAAAGTACACAGCGGGAAGCACTAATAATGCAAGCACCACAGCACTGAGCATGCCACCGACCATAGGCGCAGCAATGCGACTCATCACTTCAGAGCCCGTGCCACTGCCATATAAAATTGGTAATAAACCTATAATAATGGTTGCTACGGTCATCATTACTGGCCTAACTCGCATGCCGGCCCCTTGTAAAATCGCCTCGATTAATAACACCGAGGTCAATTTTTCATGAGTAGCCAACGCCGCCGTGCGTGCTTGATTAAGATAAACCAGCATGATCACGCCAATTTCTACAGCGACCCCAGCCAAGGCAATGAACCCAACCCCCACCGCGACAGAAAAATTAAATCCTTCGAGATATAACAACCACAGTCCACCAATCATAGCCAATGGTAATGTGCCCATAATAATGATCACCTCTCGAAAGCGACGAAAATTCAAATACAGCAGCACCACAATAATTGCCAAAGTCAGAGGCAGAACATAGGCAAGCTTCGCTTTTGCACGTGCCATGTATTCATATTGCCCAGCCCAAGTCACAGAGTACCCAACAGGCAATGCCAATTGCTGATCTAATACTTGTTGCGCATGCTTAACATAGCTGCCGATATCACTGTGTTCAATATCAATAAAAGTCCAACCATTGATGCGCGCATTTTCACTTTTTATTCCAGGTGGCCCACTTTCGATATAAACGTTTGCAACATCTCCTAATGCAATTCGCTGCCCAGCTGCGGTCACCAAAGGTAATCGTGCCAATTGTTCTGGCGAGTCGCGGTAATCTTGCGGGTAACGCACATTGATCGGGTAACGCTCTTGCCCTTCGATGGTTTGTGCCACGTTCATCCCGCCAATCGCGGTTGTGACAACCTGTTGAATATCCGCAATGTTCAGACCATATCGTGCTGCTTTATGACGATTTATATCGACTTTAATATAACGACCGCCTGCCACGCGTTCTGAATATACCGATGCAGTACCGGCCACAGTTGAAAGAATACGTTCTATGTCTTGTCCGATATCTTGGATCACATCTAAACTTGGCCCCGCAACTTTAAGACCAACCGGTGTTTTTATGCCAGTAGCCAACATGTCGATACGGGTTTTTATTGGCATTACCCAAGCATTCGTCACACCCGGAAACTTAACCAATGTGTCAAGTTCTCGCTTAAGTGACTCTGTGCTCACGCCATCACGCCATTCACTGCGAGGTTTAAGTTTTATAAAGGTCTCGATCATCGTGAGTGGCGCAGGATCAGTGGCAGTTTCTGCTCTGCCCACCTTGCCAAACACCAGCTCTACCTCTGGTACTGTGCGGATCAACTTATCCGTTTGCTGGAGTAACTCCCGAGCTTTACCAATTGAAATACCTGGATACGTGGTAGGCATATACATCAAGTCGCCCTCATCCAGTGGGGGTATAAATTCACTGCCAATTTTATTTATCGGGTAAAAACCTATAACAGTGATAGCCGTTGCAACAGCGAGCGTTACTTTTGGCCACGTTAATACTTTTTTCAAAATCGGCATATACGCCGCAATTAATACCCTATTTACGGGGTTTTTCCGCTCTGATATCACTTTTCCACGAATAAAGTACCCCATGAGCACGGGGATCAAAGTAACCGCTAAGCCAGCAGACGCAGCCATCGCGTAGGTTTTGGTAAATGCCAGTGGCGCAAACATTCTCCCTTCTTGCGCCTCTAAAATAAACACTGGTAAGAAGCTTACTGTGATGATCAATAAACTAAAAAATAATGCCGGACCGACTTCTGAGGCTGCTTTGCTCACAACTTGCCAGCGGTTTTCATCTATTAATGGTGTTTTTTCCATATGCTTGTGCATATTTTCAATCATCACTATCGCGCCGTCGGTCATCGCGCCTATGGCGATAGCAATACCCCCTAACGACATAATATTAGCGTTTATCCCTTGGCTATACATCACCATAAATGAGATAAGAATACCCATAGGTAAACTGATCACCGCCACAATTGACGAGCGTATATGAAACAAAAAAACCACACATACTAATGCCACCACGGCCAATTCTTCGAGTAACTTAGACCAGAGGTTTTCTACAGCCTGCTCAATTAATATAGAACGGTCATAAACGGTCACAATTTCGACCCCTTCAGGTAAGCCCTGAGCCAGTTGCGCTAATTTCGCTTTTACACCCGTAATGGTCTGCTGGGCATTTTCACCAAAACGCATTACCACGACTCCGCCTACAACTTCACCTTCTCCGTTAAGCTCTGCAATACCGCGGCGAGTTTGCGGCCCTAAGTTAATATGTGCAACATCCCCAATGCGCAGAGCCGTGCCTTGGCTATTTAAACCCAGTGGAATAGCCGCAATATCAGCGACACTCTTAATATATCCCGTTGCAGTTACCATATATTCGGCTTCCGCCATTTCAACCACTGATGCGCCTGTTTCTTGGTTGCCACGTGAAATCGCCAGTTGCACTTGTGCCAGTGATACACCATATGCACGTAACTTATCAGGGTCAACCTGCACCTGATATTGCTTGACCATGCCACCAATCGCTGCCACTTCAGATACGCCAGAGACCGCTTGTAATTCATATTTTAAAAACCAATCTTGTAGACTGCGCAATTGGCTAATATCGTGCTGCCCAGTTTTATCAACCAGTGAATACATATACACCCAACCAACCCCTGTTGCATCAGGCCCCAACTGTGACTGAGCATTCGCAGGTAGCGTGGGCGCTACTTGACTTAAATACTCCAACACGCGACTTCTAGCCCAATATAAGTCTGTATCATCATCGAAGATGATGTATACATAGGAGTCTCCAAAAAAAGAAAAACCGCGCACCGTTTTAGCGCCAGGCACAGATAACATCGCGGTGGTGAGTGGAAAAGTAACTTGATCTTGCACCACTTGAGGTGATTGACCCGGATAACTGGTTTTAACAATAACTTGTACATCCGATAAATCAGGGAGTGCATCAACTGGCGTATTTTTAATCGCAAACACCCCAGCCACGGCCATAATGATACATAACATTAGGACAAACAGTCGGTTTTTTACCGACCAATAAATCACTGACTCAATCATGCTGCATCCCTTCCATGGTATTCATACCATTTTTTTCATCGCCACGCTCTGTGGCATCTAAATGAGTAAACGCAACCACAATTAAGTCATCTCGCACTTCAAAGGTAAAAGTGATATTTTGTTCAGGTTCAAGTGAGGTAATGTCTACATCATCCGCTAATACAAAATCCATTGTCGCTGCATCGCGTTGCCACTTTGCGATAGGCCCACGACTAATGTTGATCACGCGTGTTACGGCATCAATAGTATTCACTCGCCCTGTAACCGTCGCACTTTGTACTTGTGCGTTATCCGTTACTGGTGAAAAGTGCGTGATTTTATATTCACTGTTATGATTTTTCTCAATTTCGAATACATACTGCTTACCTTCATCAAGCTGTACTATATCTACCGCTGTACTCACGGTGAAATCCATCACCATTGGTGGCCAGCGCCATACTTCAATTGCACCATGATCCAGTGTCAGTTGTTGCTTTTCGGTATCTATTGATAGCACTTTAGCCTGTACCGATACGGTGTTATTAACATCATCATGATGCATACGCATAAAGTCGGAATTTTTACTCGACTCAGAATCAATTAAGAAATGTGCCGAGGTAACCACTTCATCCCCCTCAACTAATCCATCTATAATTTGAATAAAATCATGTTTGACACTGCCTACTGTAACCACTACCGATTTAAACTTACCGTCACCTAAGGCTAAAACCACCCTATCTTGTTTCCCCGTGCGTATCACAGCTTCTTTGGGCACTTGTAACTGGGCTTGCTGAGGCTTGGTTGCAATACTCACTTGTGCAAACATATTTGGCTTTAGCTGTTGTTGCGGATTATCAAACCTCAAACGCACTCTCAAAGTACGTGTCGTGGCATTTAGGCTTGGGTAAATGTAATCAACCTTTCCTCCCCATTGCTTATTGGGCAAATAGTCCAATGTCATGGTGACTGGTAACCCTAGTTCAATAAACGCAGTGTCACGTTCAAAGACTTCTGCTTCAACCCAAACTTGATCTAGCGTTGCCACACTCATTAACGTCGTACCTGGCTGTACATAAAACCCTTCACGGATTTTCAATACATCAACAACGCCCGATTGTGATGCGTAAAAAGTGATTGACTGACGTATTTTCTGACGTTTTTTAAGTCTCTCTATAAACTCATCTGATAATTGTAATGCCCTTAACCTATCGGCTGCGGCACTCATCAAGATCTGGTTATTGCGTTTTAATGCAATAAGATACTCTTCTTGCGCGTTCACTAACTGAGGAGAATAAAGCGTATAAAGCGGCTGCCCTTGAGACACCTTATCGCCAGCCGATTTAACATAAAGCGTTTCAATCCAGCCCTCAACTCGTGGATGTATATGAACCATGCTGTCTTCGTCATATTGTACGTACCCAACCGTTTCAATTTGTTGCTGCCATGCTTTTCGTTGTACTGGTGCCGTGCGCACCCCTAAATTATTAATAACTGAGGGATCAATCATCACAGTGCCAGGGCTTACACTTGCTTGATTTCCCACATTTGCATACACAGGTACTAAGTCCATCCCCATCGGAGAAAGCCCCGGTTTATCACGGCGATAATTATCATCCATTGGCGCCACCCAATATAAAGGTTGTGGTTCAGAATTGTTTACGCTCGCATCTAAATACGTGCTTGACGCAATCCAGTTCACAATCGAATAAGTGAATCCAGCACCTAAAAAAATCCCAACGATGAAGGTTACTTTACTGTTCATTCGATACTCCTGTCGCATCATCCGTTGAGGCAGAATTTCCTGCCAAATAATAATTAATTCGTGTTAGGGTTTTTAGTTTTTCAACGTGAATATTAAGGATCGCTATGCGTGCATTCAGCTCTGTAATTTTTGCTTGTACAGCGGTATTAAAATCACCGTCATCATTATTGTAAGCACTCAAAGCGGCCTCAGACTGTTGGTGACTTTGCTCAAGTATGGTGGTTTTGTATAATTTCAGCCGTTTTTGTAGCTGCCTAAACGCTTGCTGCTCGGTTGCAAGCCCAGCGCCTAACTCTTTTAGTGTTAAAAGTTGTGCAGTTTTCAATGCTTCGGTACGGTATTGCGCACTCAGCACCTCTTTATCTTGTTTATTTTCAGTAAATAACGGTAAATCAAAACTGACCCCAACCGACAGTAAATCATGTCGTTTCAACCCTGAAGGGTGATCGCCACGGTAACCGTAGCTGGCATTTACACCCCATTGCGGTTGGTATTTTTGCTGAAATAGGGATACGGTTTGCTTAGCTGATTCAATCTGTTTACTTTGCGCCAAATAAGTCGGATGATGCATTAAACGTGTAATTGTATTGTCACTAAATCGAGTAAGCGTCTTAATAGATGCCATTGCTGATAAAAATAAAGCATCTGTTGGTAACGCTTTAGAAATTTCAAATGCGTCACTACGGGTGTGCAATTGCCACGTATTTAATGAGGCATCAAACTCGGGTAACCAATTTAATAACTTGGCTTTTTGAGTTACTAAACGTTGCTGTTCAACGGCCAAACGATCTTGTAATTGAGCCAATTCTAGTTGCGCGCGGATCACATCATGTTGACGTGTTTTACCCAGTGCTGAGGCATAATTTGCTTCACTAATTTCAACAAGTTGCTCAAATAAGTGTGCGTCTTTAGAAATTAACTCAATGGTCATCTTCGCGGCATAGGCATCTAGCCATAATTCGCTCACTGCCATTGCGACTTTTGCTTCGCGTTCTGCACGTAAAATAGGTTGCTGCTGCGCTTCAAGCGTCAAAATATGCTGCTTAATCTGCAATGAGTCGCCTCGGGGGATTGCTTGTGACATTGAGACTTTCAACTGACTCATATTGTCTTGGTTAAATGCTAAGTCATTGCTTGGCAAATTATTGATTGACATAGCAACCTTGGGATCTTGCCACGTACCTGCAGCAATTTGCTGGGCGCTTATTGCTGCTTGCGTATGTTTATTTTGCACTCGCCACAAATCATTATTTTGTGCTTGTGTAATTGCCATAGAAAGCGTTAATTCAGGCGTAGAGCCTGCTAACAATTGAGATGATGAGCTGAACATCAATAATACATAAAATAACTTAAACATTTTCATGCGCTAACTCCCATAAATGGTGATAACACATAAAAATCGTCCATTAATACGTTTAAAACAGGGGTCATAATTTGCCTACTAGTACCTTGACTCATCATTGAATATCGCTGACTTCAAGTCTGCGCAAAGCCATGGCAAGGTATATAAAATCAACTATCGCAATACATTAAGGTGTATATACGAGTAACGTAAACGACTTAAAAATCATTTAATTAAAGAGATTTTGGACGGACTTGTCCTAGGTTAAGCAACTATGGGGGGCTTAAATAAACTCTGTATTGGGGAATCAATAAACGCCATTAAGGCAAAACGTGGTTGAATATATGTTGCAACATGAAATAAAAGCTTGCTATTAAAAAGCGCTAAAGCAAAAGGCACACAGCCACTGGGTGGACAACTGCACTGTGTTTTACAACAGTCTGATTCATCCGCCATATCCATCATGTGCGACATGTCGTTATGCGCCATATTATCTGAGCGCATATCTTCGACATGATTGTGATGAGCGCTACTTTGATACACGCTGGTTTTATGAGAGTCATGTTGATGAGCACCGTTTGTCATGTGTTGCATCATCATTTTACATGGCAGATCAGCAGCCGCAAAACTTTGGCCCATAACGGCAAAAAGCAACGCAACCATAACCAAACTGTGTAAATATCGTGCCATTAACATCACAAACCAAAAAGTTTCAACAGTGTAAGGCTAAGGGATGCAATCACGTTTTGCAAGTAAGTTAAGTTATTACATCCCAATACGCGCCAATGAGTGCTGGTCTGGGTGTTATAGTGATCGTTCATCAACCTTGCTCATTATCAATTTACACACTTTTTGCACAATTCACATTTATGGTTAAGCCCTATCGTGCATTTACCCGCAGGGCAATACTATGATTAATGGCATGTCATCTTTGCATTCACATGATACTTTTTTTAAAAATGATCAACTAAGCCAAAACCAAAAAACCACTATCACTGACACGCTTGCTGAATTTGACCCACAAAGCTTGTCCAAAGAAGATGCACAAGCCATTGTGAGTACGTTTTCTGAAGCGGGTATTAAAGCCAATAAACAACTCGGGCAATTAATGGCCGATGCTGGCTTTGATGCAAAAACGGTAGCGGAACTTGCCGATGTAGATAAAGGACAGCGACCACCGCCTCTACCAAACCAAAATACACACGCATCAATTGACTTGAGTACAGTCACTGAGCAATTTGCTGAGTTAGTGTCTGAAGCTAGCAACTCTGGACAGCAATATGCGACTCTAAGCCAAGACAATAAGGATGCTATTTATGCCCAACTCGTTGATGAGTTAGGTCTTGAAGCTGGGCAGTCAATTATTGATGTAAAAGTTTAAATATCGCTTTTCAGAAACAAATATAATGGGCGTACCTAAATTTTAGTGCCCCGATAGGGCACTGTATCAAACGAATTAGACCTATTTGAACATACTTTACAAACAATACCTGATCTTACCGCTCATTCTGAACTGTGCACTCATGCAAAAACTCGCTATAATACGCCTTTACTATCCTATAGACAGGTCAACATGACAACTTTCGCAAAGCTCGGGCTTAACCCGACCCTTCAAGCAAATATAAAACGCCTTGGTTACACTACACCGACTGAAATTCAAGAAAAGTCTATTGGCGCCGTGCTATCAGGGGCTGATACTTATGCGATTGCACCAACTGGTACTGGTAAAACTGCAGCTTATTTGTTGCCAACTTTACAAGAGCTGAGTCAAGTTGATAATAGCGATAAACAAGTTCGACCTTTACGCGCGCTATTTTTAGTACCAACACGTGAACTAGCACTGCAGGTAGAAGCATCTATTGCCGAATTCGATACTGACCTTAAATTAAGAACCATCAGTGTATTTGGTGGCGTGCGCATCACATCGCAAACAAAACGGTTCAAACGTGGTACCGACATTCTTGTCGCAACACCAAAGCGCCTCGTCGATTTGTTAAAAGAAGGCGTATTTTCACTGTCTGAAGTACAACACTTTGTGATGGACGAGGCTGACCGCCTCGTCAGCATGGGCATTGTTAAAGAACTCAGAACCATCATGGAAGCTTTACCAGCAAAAAGACAACTCGTGATCTTTTCTGCAACAGACTCCAATGCACTGGCTAAATACAGCGAAACACATCAGCAACATACAAAAAAGATCACCGCGAGCAAAACTCAGCCAGCTGTAAACAAAATATTGCACACCATGTATAAGTGCCAACGTGATCACAAATCAGAAAACCTCATGACTTTACTGAAAATGCTCAATTGCGATAAAGCACTGATTTTTACCCGCACAAAACACGATGTAAACAATTTAGTCGCGCAGCTATCTGAGCAAGGCTTCAGTTGCCATGGTATTCATAATGAGATCCCTCAGAAAAAACGCCAACAAAGCCTCACCGAATTTAAAAATGGCGATTGTAAATTGCTTGTGGCAACCGATATTGCTTCTCGTGGTATAGACATTGATCAGCTTTATTATGTGATCAATTATGACTTACCAGTCAACAGCAATGATTACATTCATCGTGCCGGACGCACAGCACGAACCACACCGATTGTAGATCCTACGCAAGAAGCGATTGAAGAAAAAATTGCGAAACAAAAGCTTTCTGTCGAAGTCGCATCAACAGAAATGTTTGGCATTGTCGATGCGCCTGACTTAAAGAGTAAACACATCCATGGCCATGTATTTTCATTTGTCAGCCCTGAGCAGGAGCGCTTGGTGCCTTTAATTGAAAAAGTGGTAGGCAAAGAAATTAAACTAGATGCAATGCCTTGGCGCTAACCGTCTATCCCGCTATTTGAGCGTTATAAATAATGACAATGAGCGCACAATGCCGCACTCATTGTCATTTCACAATATTCTCCCTAGTGTCCATCTATTATCAAATACCCTAATTTTTGAGCTTTGCAAATACGTACTCATCATAACATTGGCCCGCTTTACATACCGACCTTCGCAATATACCTTCGTGTTGATAACCCACTTTTTCAAGCACTCGCATCGACGCTGTATTTGGCTCTGATACCGGATTAAAGATTCGCGTGATCTGGGTGCTGTTGAACACCTCATCAGTAAATAAACGCAGTGCTTGTGTAGCAAGCCCCTTTCCCCAATAAGGTTTAGCAACCCAGTAACCCACTTCTGCACTGTGTGCGTATTCAAATGCTTGGGTATAAACACCAATCACTCCGCAAAATACCCCATTGTATGTAATGGCTCTAACTATCGCGTGCTCTTTTGAGCCAATATCAATCCACCAAGTTGCATCTGCAACTGTATAGGGGCTTGGGATCTTTGACGATAAGTATTTTGTCACAGTCGGATCATTCAAATACTCAACAAGATACTGTTTATCGTCATTACACATATTTCGTAGGATGATCATTGTATTAATCGTCAATTAGTTAACCTCAGCTCTGGATAAGCGAATATGCCCATTAAGACACAACGACTCTAAATATTAAAGGTGATTCAATCTCTTCATTTAACCGGGCTGTATACCAATCATTTGCCAAGTGGTGTGCATACGTTCAATTTATTCCAAATAACGCCATACTTTTTTCTACAATACGTAGCATATTCAAACAAATACTGGCTTTTTTTCTAACAACCCATATCATTCATGTTTAATACTTTGGAGAAACCCCGTGTCGAACCTTGGAATATACATACTTTTGCCTTTCAGCATATTAATTGGCTTCTCACTTGCCTCTCAAGCTGGCGTAAATGCACAATTAAGAATCGCCCTACACAGCCCAATACAAGCTGCTTTTGTTTCTTTTTTGATCGGTACAATAGTGCTTGGCGTCATTGCCTTTGTTCAAGGTGGTGCATGGTTTAAGCCCAATGCGTTTTCTTCTATTCCTTGGTGGGCATGGCTTGGTGGGTTTTTCGGCGCATTTAACATTGCTATGTCTGTGTTCTTAGCGCCCAAATTGGGCGCTATGATATTGGCAATTTCAATTGTATGTGGGCAAATTATCGCGTCTTTGGCATTAGATCAAAATGGTTGGCTAGGTTACCCTAAAATCGATATCACACCCAATAGAGTTATCGGTGCTGTATTCGTTATCATCGGTATGTTATTGATTGCAAGAAAATAATATACTTCTCGCACCTATATCGCCTATCACATTGATATGCCTTTAAATGCGTACCTGCACAATGTCATTTAATACTTTTGTTAATCCTAACGGGCTTACATCATGAGTAATCGAACGTTTTTGCTACGTACTTTCCTCCAGCATACAGTTAACTAGGCTATTAGGCTAATTCAAATAGCCTTCTGAGCTTATATATTGTTTCATGTTCATTACTGAGCGTTCAGGTTAGCTACAAATTTTACATCCTTTACTTTTTTAGCTTGATACATTTTTTGGTCTGCTCGATGAATAACGCCATCTACATCTAAATCGGTTTGGTCTTGCAGTTCAGCAATGCCAATACTTAAGGCGTAGTGAGGAAATTCAGCCGAAAACTTTTCAACGAGCCGCTTACTAATGGTTTGTGCCTCTGACAGTTCACAGCCTATTAAAGCAAGGCAAAACTCATCTCCGCCTTGACGACTTGCGATGTCAGTTTCTCTTGCGATAGACATCAATATTTTACCAATGCTCTTCAGAACGTTATCTCCTTCTTTATGTCCGCACTTATCATTAATTTCTTTAAAATCATCAATATCGAAATACACAATTGAAATTGAGGCATGACTGCGTTTAGCCAACAACAATTCTCGACGTAAAAAGTCGCGAAAGCTACGAACATTGTATAAATCAGTCAGAGGATCTTTACTGGCGAGTCGAGATAGCCCCCTGATACGCTCTTCTAACGATTTAACATATAAGTCAGTTTTTAATTTTAACGAGTTCATTTCATTGAGCATAGAGCTAATATAAGTGTCAAATATCCATGACATGTCAAACGCTATCAATTTCTCTAAAATCGATGAAATTTTTCCCGTAATAACAGGATCATCCACAAGCGTTTGCAGCGTTACATCTATACTCTGACGCAAATAACGCTCTGCCGACAAAAAGTATTTTGGCTCTAAGCCTATGCGTTTGTGAACAAGCCCAATTCTCAGTCGATTATTAACATATTCAGCATCGTAAAATCCAGAAAACAAATCCAACACGTATTTATGCAGCCCACGCTTGAGCCGCTCAAACGTTTCACAATCTCCTATTAACAAACCAACATATTCATCTTTTGAAAGTAAGGTATAAAAATGAGCAACAACTTCATCTAAATGCCCATCGATGACCAAACGATACTTGTTTAAAAACTCAAGTTCATCATCACTTAATTCAAATAGATTCTTACGGTTTTGAATTTCCAACTCCGAAATTTGATACTGCTCAACAAGTGTTTGATGTATTCTGTCAGACATTATGTCACTCACCTAAAACAAGAATGTTAAGTGTAATGTAAAAATCTTCAGGTACTACTGATGTTATCCATAACCTTACACATCAGCATAATCACTGTCCTCCAAAAATCTCTAATATGAGTGATAAAACATCGTGGTATCACTCATAATAAGACTTACAATAATAATACTTCGAGGCTATCTCAATTAAAGTGGGCTATTTTGCCATTGCAATAACAGTTTGAGCGTTTCTCCAGCAATACGTCCAGCCAGTGGTAGGTCATCTCTATCCATTGCAACCGCTTGATATAAAATTGAAGTCTCTACTAGATGATCTCGAACTTGTTCTTCACATACTTGCTGCTCGTCTGCCATGTTACATGCTTCATAAGCGTTGGTTACTCGAACAATAATATTTTGGATAAAACCCGATAAGATATCAGGAGAATATCGCTCCAATAATGCGTGATTTATGTATTTCACAGCAAGGTATTCTGCATCGCTATTCCAACATCGCTCTAAACTCCCATTATAATTGTTATGGACAGTCGTCAAATTGCCGAGCGTACGATGTTCATGCTCTTGAGATTGATTGAGCCACAACACCGTATCAAAGGTTTCGCACTGTTGAGGAGATAACATAAATTGCTTCGCCATATTTCCACTCTTTCGAGTATAAGCAATATCTGCCGAAGCTGACAATGCGACTAAATCCCACCACAAACTGTAAACCAGCGGTCGCTTTAAATCATAAAAGTCATAACTGATGCGCGTCGCGTTTTCATCTAGCCATTGAAGTCGAGCTAAAGCATCATCAAAGGCTCCTTGTTCTATTAATAGCTTCGCACCGTTAGTGTATTCGAGTAATTGCGGTAAATTCTGCGGTTTTGGTTGATCTGATGCGCTGATATTAGTCGATATAAACACACTACTAATAACCATTGCTGTAACAACTAAAAATTTCATGTCTGTTATTCCTTACAAGTATGAATCGATATGGCAATAACTTGCCGGATATTGTGTCAACAACTGAATTAACAACTACTTCACGAGAAGTAATAAAAAAGCAGCAAAAGAAGTGCCAAAAAAACCAAATGAAACATAAATTAAACCAATCAGAAAACCTTTATAAACAAAGCAATATTTTTTGATGTAAAAAGTAAAACAGCAAAGATCAACAGCCCCTAAGACAATGACGCAATGCTTGAACACTGCTAAACTAGACAGATAAAGTAAAATAACACGATCGGCAGCACCTCAAACTACATGAAGTATTTATTTGTATTATTACTCATCATGTCTAAACCCCATGCACAAGAGTACCATTTTGCCTCGATTAACTATCTCATTGAGCAAGAAATTGGCAGAGTTATTTTGTCTGAAGTTTATAACGAGTTAGGCATAAAAATTACCATTTCCCCCTTACCAGGGAAACGCGCTCAACATGAAGCACGAACCGGTTTGAAGGACGGGGAAATAATGCGTATTTATAGCTATGGTAAAGAAACACCTTCCACTATCCGGGTTCCTACGCCTTATTATTATTTAGAAACAATGGCATTTGTGCGCATCGATAGCAATATAGACATAAAAACACCTAAAGATCTAAACCAATACCGTATTGTTAAAGTCAGAGGCGTAAAACATACCCAAAATATCACGAAAGGAATGCCTCACGTCACAGACATGGATTCTACAAAACAGCTTATGAGACTGGTGTCAGCGGGCCTTGCGGACGTTGCACTAACCAATACACTCGACGGCCTAGTGATGTTAGAACAACTGAATATTACCAATGTCATACCATCACCGCAAAGCCTTGACCGACAGAGTCTATATCACTATGTGCATCAATCTCTTGCACACCTAGTACCTGCAGTAGACCAAAAGATCATAGAAATGAAGCAATCAGGGAAGTTAGATGCACTCATTCTCAAAGCTGAAAAACAAATCATCAGAAGTTATGGGGATGACGCAAAATAGCTTTTTGCAACTCCCCCGTGTCATTAACTTACGTGCTTACAATCTCTACTAATCAGTACCTTACACAATTTCAATGAGTAAACATGTTAATATACGTTTACAAGGAATGGCTAACAAGCACTCGGTCAACCAGCTCCAGTGCCGTGGTCAAGTTCTCTAAGTCTCGATATAAAATACCATCTTTTCCTGAGTGATGACCTCGTCCAACAATGATCATTTTTTGTAGCTGCTGTGGTTGTGAAAAATCAATCACCGTTTCATACACCACTGACGGTTGCGCAGAATAACCGTCTCCCGAGTAGACTTTGTCATCTGGAAATCTATCACTACGATAGTAACTGTTGTAATCAAAGGAGTGATTTATTTCTAGCCTAACCCGATATTGGCCAGCTAATCTATCCCTCATTTGAGTATGGTAAATGAAGTTATTCATCATCGTAGCGCCACTATATCCATCCACTTGTAATGCATTAGCTGTTGGTAAAAAATAACCATTACTTGTCTGTTTGCCTAACTTATGCAAAAAAACAGGTAAAGACTCGGGCCTCATACGTGTGTTCTTTGTTTGTGGATCTTCCCCTCCCTCTAAAGCCGTTAATGCGAGTGGATTTTCGCCAATCATTAAATGGCTATCAAATACCTGCTCAGCATCCACTTTCGTTACTTTGTTTGTAAAATTATTGGTTGCAATTGAACGCGTGACATATAAAGGTTGAACAAATTCACCCTCCAATGTTTCAATCCAAAGCGCGTATTGTGGCCACATAAAATACGGACCTTTTTTGAATTCAACAGTGACTGTTTGCCCCTGTGCTTTTGGGATGGCAGCGTTGTACTCTTCAAATATAACCTCTTTGCCATGCTCAGCTTTGTCTGCCGCTTTTAATGATTGTCCAAATCGATACACCATCGCTGCAGGACTCAAACTAAAATAAGGTGCCATACTTAAATATGTCACTAAGCTTATCGCTAAGAAAAATGACAATGAGTAAACGCCATTATGCTTTTTGAGAGGGTTTAAATAACTAAGAAGTATCCGTCGATTCTTAATTGTGTGCCAAACAATAGTACCGCTCATCACCACACCTATCATTGTGTGCATAACCGAAATTGCTGCATCATGGCGCTGAGTGAATAACAAAATAGATGTGACAAGCATCACCAAAAAAGCAAAAAATAAGAGTGCCCCAATCAGCACTCGAGAATGTAAAAACGACATAACTAGCTCCTGTTAAATAAGGGCTCTGTTATCTCATCAAGTTATGTCTTTCTCTAATAAAGCTTTCTAAAATTTACTGAAACATATGATATTTAAACTTTTATTTAAATCCAATTTGCTCTATTAATTCGACCTGCTGATGTAATTCTCGTTGCGTTGCAATGGATTTTGCTTGCTCAAATGCAAACGTCTGCTTCTTTACGTTATTTTGCTGCTTTGCAAGTAAACCTAAACGAACCCATGTTGAAGACTCTCCTACAGGGCATTTTAATACGCGATGATAGTGCATTACCCGGTGGTAATATGCCTCTGCTTTTGAAAACTGTTGTGCTTGTGTAGCTAAATAAGCTTTTAAATCAGTTAAGTAAGCCATAAATAGCCAGTCGTGATAACTTTCAGCTAGTTTGAACGCGCGTGCGATGACTCCATATGCTTCAGTGGGACTATTGCTTTGAATTAAGTTTATCGCTTGAAAATATAATAATCGAGTCAGTTCTGAATGATCTTGCTGTTGTTGTGCCAATGGCAGTGCTATAGCCAGTTGCTGAGTTGCCTCAGCTAATTGCTGTAAATTTAAAAGCGTTTCAATGAATAGACGCTGCGCAGTCAAATTATTGGGATCTTTTAGGACGATGACTTCTAACAACTCTTTTGCCGCAAGGTGATTATTTTCCAACCGTAAATCAATTGCCACACCCAGCATCTCATCACTAAAGTCACTATGATAATATCCGTGATTACTATCATCACTGACCCCCAGCGCCACATTTAATTCTTTCACTAATTTGTCAATTAACAATTGCGGGTCAGTCGAAAAAAGCACGCCTTGAGTTTGCGCTTTTCGATAGTAAAAAGTATAACTCAATTGATAATCGTGAGGTGTGCCCGATAATTTAGTACTCACTAACAACTCAGCCCCTGAGACCTGAAATATATCGCCGACGTGATGAGGCTCTATATTTTGTAACGGCACGTTTGCTCGCGCTAATACTTCCAAGACATAATCTGTCTGCAAGATCCCAAATTTATCATGGTTAGGCAACCTTTGGATCACTTGGTCCATCATACCTAATCGCACCCAACTGTGATCATTACCTTCAATATTGTTCACGGTCGGTAATATCACCACAGAGCCTGCAATATCCGAATAAAGTGACGTATTAGGTGCTGACGAGAGCCAAAAGTAACTCAAGCTAAATGCCGTGGCGATAAGCAGTATCACCACAAATTTCATGTAGGAAGGGCCGATAACGGAGCTTATTACATGACTGGTTTTTACATTCGGTAACCAAATATACCCTTGCTTAGGCAATGTTTTAATCACGTCATGGTCTTGAAACAATTGACGAATTTCTTTAATCGACTGAAAGATAACCTGTTCATCCACGACGCTACTCGCCCAGACGGCATCAAGAAGCTGCTGCTTAGTGACAACTTGACCTGAATTTTTAAGTAAAATAATGAGTAATTGGCATGTTTTAGGGCGGAGCGCACGCGTAGTACCATCTTCTGATATCACACTTAATGCTTTCTCATCAATGGTAAAGCCCTGTGTTTTATACTGTCGTTTCAAAACAATCTACTTTTACTGCGGATGAATCGATACAGTAATGAACTTCAACCAATAATCAATAGTAAACGCTGTAAATCTTATTTAACCTCAGGTTTGGATAAGGGTTTTGGAATAGAAAATATTTTGTAAACAAACTTGCGTACAATCCAATGATGATATTTTGTTCAATATCAAGGCGATTTTATGCAGTAATAGCGG